>JBBAFY010000013.1:0-43387 GCA_041655135.1 Tissierellales bacterium | reverse complement strand
GTGTTGCGGAGATAGAATCAAAGAAAATTAAAGAATCAAATGACTATATAGAGGTAGATTTAAATATTCCAGTTATTACTGGGCTAAAGGATGAAAAATTGCAAGAGATTATTAATAAAAGGTTTGAGCAGGATGCTTTTAAGTTTAAAGAAGAGATAGAAAGCTTTGCAAAAGAATTACATGAAGAAGCTAAAATAGAAGACTATGATTTAAACAAGTGCTCTGCAATCATAGAATTTGAAGAAAAAAGGAATCAAGGGGATACAATCAGCCTATATGTTGTCTATCATCAATATACTGGTGGGGCTCACGGAGTGTACCATCCTCTTACCTATAACATCGACTTAAAGACAGGAGCTTTAATTGAGTTCAAGGATTTGTTTTATGAAGGAACTGACTATATTAAAATAATTGACAGCAAGATAAAAGAGCAAATCCAAGCAATTAACCATGATGAGAAAAATTTCTTAAAGAAATCAGGGAAAGAAGATAGCTTCTATCCTAGATATGAAGCCTATGAAGGAATAAAAGAAGACCAGCTATACTATTTAACTGATGATAAGTTGGGCATATATTTTGGTCTTTACGAGATTGCTCCTTATGCAGAGGGAATACCTATATTTGAAATTCCTTTAGAGGAATTAGAAGAATATATTAATCTGATACAATAGTCTATCACAATTTAGCATTTATAAAATGTTGAAAAGGTGATGTCACTACTTTACTAGTGATATCACCTTTTCGTTATTCTAATCTATATTATACCGTTTTCCTTAAGCTAATCTTTGGCTACCTGCTTAGGATCTCTTTGCTCTAAATCTACCTTAGCATTTAGACTAGCCATTTCTTCATCTGTTAAAATTCCAGCAATGCTATTTAGTACATCTTCAAGTTCTGGATATTTCTCAAGAGTATCGTTTCTTATTAGAACTGCTGCATCATAAGGTGGGAAGAAGTTTGCGTCATCTTCCATCTGTTGCAGTAAACTTATCTATAAATTGTTTTGCGTTTTCTTTAGATATGACGTAGATACCACTCTTTTATTTGACCTCTACTACCTTCATATTTTGAAGTAGAAATACTGATCTTCTTATGGTTTCAGGCGATACATTATATTCTCCAGCAATCTTAACATATCTAGGGCTACTATATATGGGTAATGTTGACAAGGTGTCACCCTCCCTTTAATATTAATCATTTACTAAGACAACTAAAAAGATTCAATAAGTACATCAATTACTCCACCACAAACCATGCCTTCGTCCTCAGCTACATTTCCTGTCATATCAACATGCTCTATGGAGTATTCATTATTTAATATAGTGCTTCTTGCAATAGTTATTATACTTGCTTCACTACAGCCTCCACCAATAGTCCCCATAACCCTGCCATCAAGCCAAACAATCATTTTTGCCCCAGCTTTTCTAGGAACAGAACCCTTTGATGAAATAATAGTAATAAGTGCTCTAGGAATTTCTGAATCCCTAGACATTTCTTCGACTATAGACTCATCAAATTCAGGCCAGTTAAACTTCACATTAGACTCCTTGCTTATTGTCTTTCCCCTAGCTCTTCTATAGCTTATGACCTCAGCAATTATAGAAATAGCGATTTCATCAGGAGTAACAGCACCTATTTCTAAGCCAATTGGCGAATTAATACTGTCTATTAGTTCTTTAGAATATCCTTCACTTTGCAATTCTTCCTTCATGGATTTCACTCTGCGCTTTGATCCTATCATTCCCATGTAGGCCGGGTTAGAGTTCAGTGTGCTTCGTAAGCAAATTCCATCATGTCTGTGGCCTCTAGTAACGATTACAACGAAATCAGATTTCCTAATGTTTAACCGAGAAAATGCTTTATCAAAGCTTTCGCATATTACTTCATGAGCTTCAGGAAAACGAGCAGTATTTGCAAAGGAAGGCCTGTCATCTACGACAATAACTGAGAAGCCAATCTTAGCTCCAAGTTCTGCTAAGGGCTTAGCTATATGTCCTCCTCCTAAAATAATTAACCTAGGCTTTGAGAAATATGGTTCAATTAAAGCAGTTTCTTCCTCACTAGAAACAAACTGAAGACTACCTGTTTCAAAAGAAAGTAGTATCCTTTTGCGAAGTTCTTCATTCATATCATTAAATAATGGATTAAGTTCTAGGCTACCTTTAGCTAAAACAATCTTGTTTATTATTGAGCCCTTTTTCTTATTAGTAGGCTTCATAAAGGTTAACATTACAGCTTCTTTTCCAGAAGACAATTCATCTGAAAGATTTTCATATAATTTATTATACATTTTATGCACCATCCAATTTAAAATTTTAGGGTTTCCTTAGTTTTCAATGCTTTGTATAGAAGCTTTTCTAACAATTATTTTACCATATATAATTTATTTTTAAAGCTAAAGAATCACATATTAAAATAAAATAGCCTTTATTACTCCATTATTAATGCAAATATATGATGCTATGGCTGAATAATTACAATATAACTGTACAAAATAATTTTGAGGTGATATATGTGAAAAAAGTTGGCATAGAAATAGGATTAAGAAATATTGCAGAATACTTAAGTAGTGAAGGTTGTTCTGTACATGAAATAAGTGGTCCCATGATAGATAATCTTTCAAGACTAGGAAATTTAGATGTAATAGTAACATCAGGCATGGATACAGATATGTTGGGCCATAGTACTACAAAAACTAAAACTCCTGTATTAAATGTAAGTGGATTAACTCCTGAAGAAGTTAAAAGTTTGATTGATAGACAAATGAAATAGCGTTCTGTATTTGTACTAACAACTTAATAGCCTGCATACTGGTTAAGTTCAACCATTGCAGGCTATAGTTTTTCTATGAATGCTTTAATTATTAAGATAATGGATTATTCCTACAGTCCTTTTTACATCTATAACAAATGCAATACCTTTTCCGGGTTTATTAATACCTACCTTGTCAGAGATAGCCTGTAGTACTTGCTCTGTTTTGCTAGTATCTACAAGACTTAATACAATTTCCTTTTCTGGTTCCATAAGAAAACCAAAAAGCTTTGCAACTTCATGTATTCCAGAGCCACGGCCACTAATTACAGTTCCACCCTCGGCTCGTGCTTCCTTTGCAGCATTTATTACTTCTGTTGAGTGACCCTTGTTAACAATGGTGATTATTAAATCAAAATTGCTATTATCCATTAAAAGACCCCCCTTTCTGACCTGCCCATTTTTCTAGTAAATGTGTAATCCCAAGGTGGTTCTTTACATCTATAATAAAAGCAATGCCATTACCTGGTTTATCTAGTTCTGCCTCACTTGATATGGCATCAATAATTTTATCAGCATTGTCTTGTTGAACTAAAGTAAGAATTATTTCTTTTTCTGGATTAAAATCCAATTCTAGAAATTCTTGATACACATTTTCTTCTGCAATTCCCTTGCCCAAAACAATAGTCCCGCCTTCTGCACCGGAATTTTTGGATATGTCAATAACATGAGAACCCAAGCCTTTTCTCACTATAGTAATAATAAGACTATATTTTCTTTTATTAGTATCATCTAATTTCATGACTATCTCCTTCCTGCAAGGATTGCAGCGATTTTCAATGGTTATTACAAAAGTAATAAGTAAGAAATGATTATTAATAACATTATAATTAAAATATCTTAATAAATCAATGATTCATAGTAAATATCTTCAAAAACAAACCTTAAGTACGGTATGCTATTATACTAAGCATACTCATACTTTAGACCTTTAACGTGAACAATCGTTACATTATCATTTCATATTTAAAATATAAAAATCCAAGTGAAGCTCCCAGCCTTGTTTCGACAAACTATTCTTGCTCCTTTTCAGCTACCGGAGCTCTCTGCTAAATAATTCATTTATCTACTCTTCTCTTCATAGCTTTATGCTACTATATTATTGGTCTACATGTTATTGCAATATCCAATATTTGTAAACATTGTTTTTATTATTAAACCAACTTTTAGGTAAACCTATTATTGATATCTTATAAGAGTACTAAGTCTTTTTTGTATTCAAATAACAATGATTATACTAGGCAAATAAAGGTATAATAAGTATAAGACCAATTGTAAACGTTTTTGTTAACATAGATAGTAAAAATATATTATGGTAGGTGAAGATTTGTGAGTAAAGAAAAAACCAGCTTCAAATTGGAGGAAGCAACAATTTCATCTGTGCATGGTGCCATGGAAAGAGGAGAATTAACTTGTCGTCAGCTAGTAGAGATGTACATAAAAAGAATAGAAGCATATGACAAGAAGGGTCCCGCTCTTAACTCAGTAATTATGATAAATCCAAAGGCTTTAGAAATAGCAGATGAGTTGGATAGAAAATTCAAGGAATCAGGTTTTACAGGTTCACTTCATGGTATACCAGTATTATTAAAGGATAACGTAGATACAGGTGATATGCCAACTACAGCAGGTTCATTAAGCCTAGAGGGAGTAGTTCCAGAGGACGATGCTTTTATAGCTAAAAAATTGAAAGAAGCAGGAGCTGTCACAATAGCAAAAGTTAACTTACATGAGTTCGCAGTATGGGGAGAAACAGTTAGCTCTATATTAGGCCAAACATTAAATCCATATGATTTAACTAGATCACCTGGTGGCTCCAGTGGTGGAACAGGTGCTGGTATATCTTCTAACTTTGGTATTATAGGAATAGGAACAGATACAATAAACTCAATTCGTTCTCCGTCCTCAGCATGTAGTCTAGTTGGGATAAGACCAACTGTTGGGTTAGTTAGCAGAGATGGTATAGTACCTTACTCTATGACTCAAGATACTGCTGGACCAATTATGCGTACTGTAGAAGATGCAGCCAGAGTATTAGATGTGATAGCTGGTTATGATCCTGCTGACCCACAAACAGCTTGGTCTTTAGGACGTGTTCCAGAAACATACACAGCATTTTTAAATAAAGAAGGATTGAAAGGCAAGAAAATAGGAGTATTAAAAAGTGCTTTTGGCACAATGGACATACATCAAGAAGTAAATAAGGTAGTTAACAATGGCCTTGAAGAAATGAAGAAAAATGGAGCTACTATAGTGACTATTGAAGAGAATATAGATACAGATAAGCTTGTTAAGGAGGTAAGTGTACACCTTTATGACCTTAAGGCTCATCTAAACATATACTTGCAGGATTTAGGCTCGCGTGCAAATGTAAATTCTTTATCAGATGTTATTGCCTCAGGTAAATACCATGAGGGGATAGAAGAGAATATTAAGTTTGCAGAAACTCTTGACATAGGTAGTCCTGTATATAATGAGCGTCTTATCAAAAGAGCGGAGCTTAGAGATTTAGTTATGAGAATCATGGCAGTATATAATTTAGACGCCATAGTATTTCCTCATCAAAAAAGACCAGTAGTTAAAGTAGGTGAGGCACAAGCAGAGAGAAACGGAGTAATAGGCTCAGTAACAGGCTTTCCGTCTTGCGTAGTACCTGCTGGATTTACAAAGCCAACAGACCTAGCACCTATTGGAGTTCCAGTAGGACTAGAAATTCTATGTAGAGAATGGGATGAAGGAAGATTGATTGAAATTGCATATGCTTTTGAACAGGCTACACATTTTAGGAAGACTCCTGTTAGCACACCTTGTTTAGAAGGATAATTAATTAATAATTAAATAGTTTATTCAAAAAAACCTACTAGTGGAACTTTTTTAGTAGGTTTTTTTATATTCAATATGTCAAAGTATATGTATTTTAACTAACATTTTCGAGAAAAGATTGTTGTAATAAGCCTAAGATTAAAAATCAAGAGGATATCTTGTAAAACAATGTAGTAATAAACCCAATAACAAGCAACAGAATTTTACATATTTATTATTAAGAAATTGTTATAATTTTGTTGGAGAAGTATTAACTAAAAACTAGGATACAATGATATACGTTCTGAATATGGGCACCTGGAACGTATGGAGTAAATGGTGCAACCGGCCAGTTAAGATATTTAGCTGGTTTTTATTTGATGTTTTGAGACAAGCCTTTATATATCAAGAGTTAAATGTTTTTAATTAGAATTCGTATTAGCTAGATAAATAGAAGGACTATAGAAAACCACTATGTTAATGAGGGAATGGAATTGGGAAGCTTTACGGGGAACTGAGAATCTAAGCAAATAGATTGGGGGGATACCAGTGAATGAAGATGATATAAAAGTATTTCAGAGGATAGATAAAAGATACCGTAAATATGTATTAGGATTAATAGTTTTATTATGGCTAACATTTACATACTTTGCTTTTAAAGCAATAGGACAACCATTAGTTATTGAGGAAAAGATAGTAGAAAACAAAATTGAAGAGAGTACTAACTTTGATTATTCAGTTATAGTGCGACCGAGTACTTTATATCCGCAAGGAGGCAAAGTAATACCAGATAAGTATATATTCATAAATCTAGCAGATAAATTATCTATAAGATTATCTTCAATTATAAACTCAGAAAAACCAGTGAGAGTTAAAGGAAAAATAGGGGTGATTTATAGCATAAGTGCAAAGGATATGTGGGAAAGAGATTTTGAATTATTACCTACACAAGCTATTAATTTACAGGGATCATCCAACTTATTATTAAAGAAAGAAATACAAGTAGATCTAGGAAAAATAATTAGCTTTATAAAAAAAATTGAGGAAGAGACCTTAATTAGACCTAGTAGTTATCATATAAGTGTTAAGCCAAAGATAGAAGGAACTGTCTACGGGGATAAGGATAAGAAGTTGTTTGAAATAGATAATGATTGGATAATTCCATTTGAATTATCAGATGAATATATTACATATATAGCAGAGTCACCAGAAAAAGAGTTTAGTAGGACAACAATTTTAGAAAGTATTAATAAAATTCCTCAGTTTTACAATTTTCTTGGAAACAATATATCAGTGGCTAAAGCCAGACTTGTATTTAGCATAATAGCTGCTTTTCTCTTAGTAATTCTATTTATAGCTCTTATAGAAAAAGTAATATCTAATAACAAAATGATAACAGAAGTAGGCCAGATAGACAAAAAGAATAAAAGTAAGATTATCGAAACTTCTGATGATATTATCTTTGGTGATGTACCTCAACTTGGTTTAAAAAGGTTTAAGGATTTATTACAAATAGCAGAAGATAAGGAAGAACCTATTATAAAGTATGCAAGATATGAAGAAGAAATAGTCAATTATTATGTCTTAGGTGCTACAATTATCTATTATTATTGCAGTGGTAAAAATACTGTTATTAAAGGTAGTGAATTAGCTAATGAATTATAAAATGAAAGCAATGTTCAAGAAAGCTTTAGACAAATTAGTAATAAACAAGGATATTTCGGAGGAAGCAAAACTCATTTATGTCTACAGATATATATCCTTGGTACTGACTTCATTTGTATACATAATTGCAAAGCCTTACTCTTTATGGTTATTTAAGCTAGGAATTATCTTATCTCTATTAGTATTATCTAAAGTAATTGCAGAATTATATATTAAGCTTAATGAAAAGAAATCAGTCATAAGGACCTTAGTATTGATAGAAACAATAGGAATTACCCTGCTATTGCTTCCTACAGGTGGACTGGCTAGTCCATTTATATGGTATGCACTTAACCCTACTTTAGTAGCATCAAGCTATTTACCTGCTTATTTTTGTTGGGTAAACATGGTGTTTTACATGCTTTTAGGTTCTATAATGTCCATTGTTGTATTTAATCCATACAATAAGACTATCATAGAAATGTTTGCCGAAAACTCAAGTATATTTTTAGTGTTTGCTCTCATTACATTAGCAGTGAAACTATTATACAATTTAATTAAAAAGCTATATTCTCAAATAATAGCACTCCAAACATTAAATATTAAGAAGCAGGAATCCTTGGCGCATATTATGTCCCTGTATCAAGTAATGGAGACTCTAAATAATAATAGTAGTAAAGAAAAATTATTTGAAACATTAGCTGTATATATCTCTAAGTTAACAAAAAGCGACCTTAGCTTTTTTTGGTTACCTAATTCTAAAGAATGCGGGGAAATGATTAAAGCGAGCAAAAACTTAGAAAAAAATTATATTCAAAAAATATTATTAGAATTAGGAAAAATTAAGATTGAAGGAAATGATCCAAATAAAGCAAATGAGATTAAAATAAGCAACGGACTGTTTCTAGTGATGCCAATAGTGTCATCAAGTAATTATTATGGATTGATAGCTATACAGAAGCCAAAGGGTTTGAAAGCTGATGAAACTCAGCAGAATATTAAACTTCTAGAATTTTTGGCCGAACTAAGCTCTGTAACCTTAGAAAGATTCAATATAGAAGATATGGAGGATCATTTATTAGTTTTAGAAGAGCAAAATCGTATTGCTAATGAAATACATGATAGTGTTTGTCAAAGGCTTTTTAGTATTTCATATGCAAGCCATGGAATATTAAGCAGATGGGATAGTATACCGAGTGAAGAGTTTAAAGATGTTTTGGCAGAAATAAAAAATTCTTCAACTTCAGCTATACAGGAGCTAAGAAACTGTATTTATAGATTAAGCTCTGAAAAAAAAGGGGAGGATTTTTTACAAGTATCCTTAAGAACTTATTTAGAAAATGTATCAAAGCTTCACAATATTGCAATAGGTTTTGACTATAATGGAGATGAAATGATATTATCATTAGCTCATAAAAAAGGACTTACAAGAATCATAAGGGAAGCCTGTGGAAATGCAATACGTCATGGGAAGTGCAATGAAATTAACCTGATAACAACAATAAATAGGGATTTTATAAAATTAATTATTACTGATGATGGCAAAGGTTTCATGATTAACCTAGAGGATGATAGAAAGCATAAAGGAATAGGAATTTCTAATATGAGAAGTCTAGTAAACTCTTTTAATGGTAACATGCAAGTCAATAGTGAAAAAAACAAGGGAACTGAAATTCATATCATGATACCATTAGAAGAACGGATAACTAATACTCATGAGGGAGGGTTTGCTATATGAAAATAGTTTTGATAGATGATCATCCATTAGTTAGAAGAGGACTAATTTCTGTTTTGTCTTTAGAAAAGGATCTATTAATTATTGGAGAGGCAAGCAATATAAGAGAAGGTCTAGAAGTTATAAATAAGCAGCAACCAGATTTGGCTTTGGTTGATTTAAGACTAGGAAATGAATGTGGAATAGATATTATCGAAAAATGCAACAAAGACAATATAGAGTGTAAATTTGTAGTGTTGACATCTTCTGCAAATGAACATGACTTTAAGAGAGCAGAGGAGGCAGGGACACAGGGCTATGTTTTAAAGGAAGCTCTACCTGAAGAATTACTATATGCACTAAGATTAGTTAGTAGAGGAAGAAAGTATTATGATCCAGGCATGATGGATGAAATAATGAAAATGACTTACCGTAGTGAACCTTTTGAAGAACTAACTCCTAGAGAACAGGAAGTTTTAATAGCTCTTGGAGAAGGGCTTTGCAATAGGGACATTGCGAAAAAATTATTTGTTACAGAAAATACAGTAAAGAAACATGTCAGCCAAATACTAGCTAAGCTAGAACTGGCTGACAGAACACAAGCAGCATTATATGCATATTCAAAAGGACTTGTAAGGGTTAGTTAAACATTGGGATTGACCTATGAATTCGACGAAGTAATCGTCGAATTTTCTTTATGGTTTTTTTACGCATGCTTCTATCAATAAACGGATATAACATTAGTGGAAGTCCAGGTATTAAGGAAATTATAATTAAGGCAAGCCAGTAACTCCTTAGGGAGAGAATATAAATTAGCTTACTAGGCAAAAAGGGATAAAACATTCCAACATGAATCAATGTATTAAACTTACCAACCTTGGAAGCCTTTAATTGCATACTTACTTCTATTTGGTTACTAGGCTTTAAAGTAGACAACTGATGACTAAAGGTTATTTGCTCATCTTTACTTGTTATAGTAGCTATGATGGGAAAGAAGCCTTTATTACTTAGTTCTGATAAGGATTTCTCAATTTCCTCACCAATTCTTATTATTCCTACATTACTACCCATTATTATAGCTTGATTTTTTTCAGAAACCTCATATGCTACGGGAATCCTCTGTGATGTAGCTAACATAGTAGCTCCCATTATAATTGTGATAGTTAATCCTCCAAAAAAATACACTAATTGTAGTTCTAAATTGCCCTTCTTTCTTTTCTTTTTTTTCTTTCTCTTGTTACTATTGATTAATTCACTAACACCAACTATCCCAACTAGTATCACAGCAATGATAGGCATAGAATTTGGATTCGTTTGAAAACTTTTTATCCAAAGAGGAATATATCCTATTAGTGGAATCCTAAGGGGTTTATCACCTATAGTCATTACCTTACTTACAATCCATTCCCTTTTAACAGGAGGATTTGCTCCTGTAGTTTGATCAGTATAGTTATTAGCATCGCCTTTGGTAACATAACCTGTTTCTTCATTGCCCCCTATAACTCTGTGGACAATCCATCCTTTAGTAGATAGACTACCTTCTTCAAAGCTAAATACAACCATATCTCCAGTATTTACCTTGTATTCATTAGATAAACTTCTTATTAAGATCATATCACCTCGCTGAAGTAGAGGATACATGCTATTAGAATTAACTGAAGAGAATAGGACAGGTCTCTGCCATACAACTGATGTAATAGCAGCAAGTAAAATTACTGCAACAATTATACATAAAATAATATTAATTATTTTAGATAACTTTCTCATAGGACTACCCCCTTATTATATTTTAATGTACAAGTATAAAAAAAGTAATTACCCTAATGGATACTGCATATGGCACTAAAGCATACCATCATACCTCTAAAGTATAATACTATTGAACTTTAGTTCCATAGAAGAATAAGTCTAAAGATAAGAATAAGACTAGATTATAGAGGGTGCTAAAATACACCTAAGAGGGAAGATAGTAAAAAGGAATATAACTATAATGAAATTAAAGCTAATCAGATTATCTTGTATCTTTTTATTTTTTATAGGTATTTTATTTTTCTACAAACATATAATCATAACATAAAAAACAATGTATAAAAAAACATGTTTTGGTAAATAATTCAGGAGTAAAGATATAGCTTATTTGCTTAAGTACAAGGGGGGTAGACTTAATGATAAAAAAAGTTATTAAGTGGGCTGGAAATTTTTTGTTTGTAGTACTTTTAATAGTTACAATTTTTTCTTTTTATGGATATATACAGCACAAAAAAAATCCTAGCAAATTACCTTCAGTACTAGGAATTAAAGTCATGTCAGTTTTAACTGGAAGCATGAGACCTACGCTTGAACCAGGAGATTTAATATTATCAAAGGATGTTAGTCCAGATGAAATTAAAGTAGGGGATGTAGTAACATACAGAGTCAATTCGCATACACTAGTTACTCACAGAGTAATTGACATAATAAATAAAGACGGAAAACTTGCCTTTCAGACTAAAGGAGATGCCAACAATGTGGAAGATGGAGGCTTAGTTTTAGCAGAAGAGTTAGTGGGCTCACTTGCACTAAACATACCTAAGGGAGGATACATAGTAGATTTCATTAGAAGACCTATTGGATTAGTACTATTAATTATATTGCCTATATTTTTCCTTTTAGGAGGAGAAATAAAAAACATGTTGTCTAGAATGGATGATAATGGGAAGAAGAAGTCTAACCACAAAGACAATATGAAAATATAAGTTGTAGCAAGTTTTTTATGCTTATCATTGAAAGGGAAAAAAGAACTCTAAACACTGGAGGTGAATGATTATCAACAAAGAAATGGAAAAGGGATATCTCCACCAAGATAACCCTCCATAAAAAAGCACTTCAAACCAATTACTGTTATTGTATCAAAAAACAAAAAATTGTAAGAAACAGGGAGGAATTTATAATGAGTAAAAAAGCATTGTTAAGTTTATTATTAATAGGAGTATTAGCATTTGGTGCAGGTTTAGGAACTTTCGCATGGTTTACAAGCCAAGCAACTAGTACGGATAATGTTTTTGAAACTGGAACTTTAATAATAGGAGAAAATGAAGAGATAGAACATATATTAACTGTTGAAAACATATATCCTTCATGGGAGTCAGAGGTAAAAGAAATAGAAGTAAAAAATACTGGTTCATTAGAATTTAAATATAGAATGAGTGTAGAGGCGCTTATAGGCAATCTTTTATATGATGGAACTACACCATTACAAGTAAAGGTTGATAATGGAGAATTTACTGATATTAACGATTTAGGGTATGTAGAATTGGGAACAATTAAACCAAGCGAAACTGGTACATTTGAAATACAATTCAGGCTACCACAAGAAGCAGACAATGAATATCAAGATGCACAAGCAAGCATTACATTTGTATTTGATGCTACTCAAGTTAATAATGAAACTTGGACAGAATAGTTATCAAAATATGATAGCAAAGATAAATCGAAATTGGTTATAGATTAAGGAGGAAAATTATGAATAAAAGATTTATAGCGGCCATTCTAGCAGTAACTCTAATCTGTGCTATGGCGGGAGCAGGAACAATGGCATGGTTTACTAGCCAAGCTAAGAGTAGTGAAAATACTTTCAATACAGGTACATTAATATTAGGTGGAATAATTGATGGTGAAGATGTAAACGAAACATTTGCAACTGTTGCTTTTAATGATATGGAGCCAGGAGAACCACCTTATAAGGTTCAAACTACTCAATTAAAAAACGTAGGTTCACTACCATTTTATCTTTATCGTATAACAGCATCAACGTTAGTTGATGGTAATATCTACAACGACATTGATGATACAATGCTAAATAATGTACTAATGGTTAACATCACAATTGGCGATAAAATCGTTTATGATGGTAGACTAAGTCAGCTAGTTGCAGAAAATGGTGGATATTTTGATCCAATATATGAAGTAAATCCTGATGATAGCAAAGATATGGTCATAAATGCATATATGGATCCTGAAGCAGGAAACGAGTATCAAGGTCTAAGCATGAAGTGTGACTTAACAGTTTATGCAAGACAAAACGAATACCCTGTTCCAGGTGAAGGTGGAGAGGAAGATTTAGGAGAAGCTCCAAATTTTTCAGTAGTGGCATATAATACTGATACTCATGTAAACTTTGATTGGGATTGGAAGCCTAATGACCTTATATATGAGTATTATAAGTTAGAAATCAAGCATCACACTGGTGAGCCAACAACAGAAATAGAAGCAGATAGATTATGGTTTTTTATTAACTTCACAAATAAAACAGTATACTCATTGGATGGAATAGAACAAGAGGATATAACAGTAGATTGGGGTGCAGATATTGTAAAAATTGAAAAATCTGCATTTCCTGATGAGTGGGAAGGATTTGAGGTTAAAATATCTGGAATGCAAGACCTAAGAGTCCTAAGAACTCTTACATGGCAATATTGGTCACTTGATAGATAGTAAGTATCTATAACTAGTTAGCCGAGGTCAGACTAATTCTGGCTTCGGTTAATTTAACTTTATAAAATTCAGAAACACTCAAATTATTGAGTTCTTCTGAGTTTTATAAACTGGGAGGTGAAAAATTGTATAAGTTCCTAAAAACTACAGGCCATATTTCTGTTTTTCTAGTTTTATTTATACTATTTCTAACAATTCAATACACAATAGTTGCAGCAGAAGATGACTATGCCATCATAGTAATCGGAAGTGGGAGCGGTAAAGTTGGGCCTATTTTCAAAAGTGACAAAATAAACGGACAGGGATTATGGTATCCAGGCTACTCTGAGAGTAATACTTTAAGAGTTAGAAATAACTTAGGAGAAAAAACAACTGTAACAAAAATAGGAATGAGCATAGCTTTAGAAAGGGATGGAGTAAAACTATCCTTAGATCATAGTGATGCTCAGAGTTACTTATCAAGTATGAAAATAAAAGTAGAGTATAAAAGTATATTGGATAAGACATTCAAAAGTAAAATTTTTGATGGAACTTTTAAAGAATTTGCAAAAGGCATAAAATGCAATATATCTGTTGGAAAGAATAAGGATATGGACATGAAATACACTGTATCTATGGATAAGGGTATAGGAAATGAAGCTCAAGGCATTAAAGCCATTGTAGATTTTACAATAAATGTAGAAAGCGAATCAATAGAGCAAGTTGACCCGGAAGAGCCTGATGATAAACCAGTCTTTGATGAAGATGACTCTGAACCTACGGATATAGAAGTACATTGGGCACATGACTGCATATTAACCTTAATAAAGCATGGAATAATTGAGGGATATCCAGATAGAACAATAAGGCCTGATAGCTATGTAACTAGGGCAGAAACAGCAGTATTAGTAGGTAGAGCTTTAAAGCTAATTGAAGAAGAAGGAAAAACTGGATACAGAGATAATGTACCAGATTGGGCAAGAGGGTATATAAAAGCAACTACAATACACAATATATTCACAGGTTATACAAATAACGCCTTTAAAGCAAGTAGAAATATAAGCAGACAAGAAATGACCGCAGTTCTAATGAGAGCTTTTTGTAAAACCCTAGATAAAGATGAAAAACTAGATTTTCTAGATGAGAATGAAATTGGTGACTGGGCATTGGAATATGTGAAGATAGGAGTACAGCAAAATGTAATTGAGGGATATCCAGATAATACATTTAAGGCTCAAGATAGTATAACTCGGGCAGAAGCCTTTACTATGATATGTAAGTTGTTGGGCTATCATGTAGAACATAAAATAGAGAATAAGAGATAAGGGAGGTGAAGTTTTTTATGAATAGCAGTGTACGTCGTATACTCCTTAAGACAGTTTTAATACTGGCTAGTAGCACTATTGTAAGCTTTGCTTTCTTAGTAAACGTAGACACCCATTCATGGTTCACGAGTGAAGCTATGCAGGAGGCTAAGGTATCAGCTGCAACTACAGAAGATATAATTAAAAGTATTAGCATTGAAAAAGATAATAAAGGCAATGCAATAGCAATAAAGCTCCAAAAAGCAGAGGGGCTAACTTACAACCCAACTATCTACTTTTCGGTGGAAGGAAAAGTAGCGAATTATGTACTACACATAAATCCAGTAAAACTAACTGATTCAGGAGAGTATATTATCCCTATTGAACCAAATGTAAATACGATTCAGTTTATTAATTTATTATGGCCTAGCCATAGTGATATAGAAGGTAGTATAAGAATAAAGTATCTAAATGAATTTATAAATGAAGTGAAAGGTATATCTTTTAGCCCTAAGTATTTACGAGAAAGATTTTGGGAGAATATAGATAGAGAAGAATCGAATGTTGAGAAAATATCAGATACAGAAGCATTGAATGAGGCTACTGAACTAATAATATTAGTGTCAGATTCATTTGGATGGGAAGAAGATAGCATTAGAGAAGATTTACTCAGTGAGGATTCAGATTTTATATTTGAAAGCAACTTTACAACAGTTGGTGAGGAAGAAAACATAGATAGTATAGTGACAGAAAGGTATAATGTGCTACCTAATATGATTATAAACCTTACACCACAACAGACTCAAATTATTTCAGCAATATCTTTCAAGTTGCTTCCACACATAGAAAAATTATATGAGGCTATAAGTAATTTAGTTGATTTACTAAATGAAAAGCTAGTAGAAATAGATAGACTTAATATAAAAACAGAAGAATTAGAGATAATAAATGAAGAGCAAAAAAATAAGATAGAGGAACAATTAATCAAAATTGAAGAGTTGGAATTAAGAAATCAAGAACTCATTGTAAAAACAGATGAACTTGAGGGAAATAATTTAAAGCTTAATGAAGATATCGAAACACTAAATAAAGATATAGAAAACCTCTTAGGCGAAATAGAAGTATTAGATTCTAAAAACAGTTCTCTCTCATTCGAAAATTCAGACTTATCTAGAGAGATTTCGCGACTTGCTACTGAAATAGAAAGCTTAAGAAAACAAATAGAGGAGTTAAAGGTAGGAGTCAATGAAGGGACCACTAGTCCAGTAGAAGAACCAGAAGTACCAAAAGAACCAGAAGTACCAAAAGAACCTGAAGAATCAGAAGAGCCAGAAAATCCTCAGGTTCCTGAAGGAAGAGAAGAAGTTGAGAGACCTGAAGCTCCAGAGCAGTCAGAAGACTCTATACAATTAGATGAAAGTGAGTTGCCAGAAATCCCAACATCAGAAACTGATCAAGGCGATATTCAAGTTACTGATCAAGAACCATAAGCTAGGAATAAGAACCTTTCTAATTAAGAATAAATTTAATGCTATAGAAGCTTTTTAAGTGCTTCTATAGCATTTTTATTTTAGTAGCAGCGGGAGGTCTTTGGATTAATAACAAAAATAGTAGGCAAATTGACCAATAATCCCATTAGCCATAGTATCTGCCATTTGCAATATTTGAATCTCCATTTTATCGTATGTGTCTACACTTTTTTGGTAATCCTTCATAAGCATGCTAACTGCTTGTGCCTTTACAAAAACTAGGTGCTCATGTAACATTTCTCTCCAACTTTCTTCTGACCAGTATGGGTTAATGCTACCAAGTAAAGCTGCAATATCATCTGCATTCTTATACCATCTTTTTTCAATATCTGCTGCTTTTTGACTGTCCCCTGCTTTAGCTGCTTTAACCAATTCTGCTGCAATAGTAAGATGTTCTGACAACAATTTTTCAAATCCTGCAGCAACTATATTCCCATAGAAAGGGCTCAGAGCATGTGCAAAATCCGTTGGATTGCGAAGAAACCGTTTGACTGTGGAATCCTCGTCTGGCAACCCAAATACAATACTTGTAATGGCCATCCTTGTCCATGCGGCATGTTGTTCCCATAGCATACGGATATGGTTCATTAAAATTACTGATGATCTTGTAATACAATTATAAACAGGATACATATAATTCTCTCCTTTACTTACTTATTAGTACATAATATGTTGAGTAAAAAAGATGGTTCAATAGTTTAGTTTGTAGTTATCTATGTTTGATGGGTATCATATGTAGTGATATAATAGTGCTTAATAAGCTCAATAAATAGATGGTTAAAAAATATATGGAAAGGGAGTTTATCATTGAGTAAAGTATACGAATTTGAAGCTGAAATAAAAAAAGTGCCTGACATTGATGGTGCATATATCGAAATACCATTTGATGTAAAGGCAGAGTTCGGTAAAGGGCGTGTACCTGTTCATGCTACATTTGATGGTGAGCCTTATGATGGTAGCTTAGTCAGGATGAAAACACCATGTCATATCATAGGAATTAGAAAAGATATTCGTGCGAAGATCGGCAAGCAACCAGGAGATACTATTAAAGTAACTATTAAGGAAAGAATAGTAAAGAAATAGGTAAGAGTAGACAGTAATACAAAAAAATTTTAAGAGGTTAATTTATGACTACTAACATAACTACACATATATTTAAAAAAACCAATGATTGTTCCTTACTCTTGGATTTTTATAGTTCTAACACCAAAAATTCTCCAGTGATTGTATACATTCATGGTGGAGCATTGATATTTGGCTCAAGAAAAGATATTATCCCAGAACAGATTGAGTTATATATAAAAGCAGGGTATTCAGTTATATCTTTAGATTATAGGCTGGCACCTGAAACTAAGCTGGAATATATAGTTGAAGATATAAAAGATGCCTTGGTTTGGATGAAGAAAAACGGTCAAGCTATATTAGGTATCAATCCAAATAAAATTGCAGTAGTTGGAAGTTCGGCAGGAGCTTATTTAAGTTTGCTTTCTGG
This sequence comes from Tissierellales bacterium, assembly GCA_041655135.1. Taxonomy (GTDB): domain Bacteria; phylum Bacillota; class Clostridia; order Tissierellales; family Proteiniboraceae; genus Proteiniborus. The sequence continues at coordinate 25,639 of JBBAFY010000013.1, read as the reverse complement.
AACCTTTGAGGAAAAGCCTAATACAATTGTATCATTTTATGGCTATGGAGACATACTTGCAGATTGGTATGAAAGACCAAGTGAGCATTATTGTAAAATGCCTTTAGTTACTAGAGAAGAGGCTTATAGTGTTATTGGAAATGAGGCTATAACAGAGGGCAATAGGGAGAGATTCATATATTATTTATATTGTAGACAGAAAGGGATATGGACAAAGGAAGTAAGCGGATATCATACTCTATTTCAAAAGGAAAAAATATTGCCTTTTTGCCCAATTTATAATATAGTCCCTGATTTCCCACCTACCCTTTTAATACATGGAGACAAGGATACAGATGTACCTTATGAACAATCAATTAGGTTGGCTGAAAAATTAGTTGATAACAAAATATATAACAAGCTGCTAATACTGAAAAATGAAGGACATACATTTGATATTGATATGAAAAGACCAGCGACAGTAGAGGCTTTTAATCAAGTACTAGATTTTCTAAAAGTAGAACTATAGGAAGATAGAAAGGCAACCCAGCATACAAAAAGAACTATTTAATAATTTAAGTAGGTTATAAAGACTGCAAGTGAACAGTATGTTCACCTGCAGTCTTGTTTTTTAGCTATCTAAACTTTCAAATATTTTCTTTTTATATCATACTTTAATTGTATCATATAGCATATGAAACTAGACAGGCAAGGAAGGTTCTACTTGTAGTTTATTAGGGCAAAGCTGTATTTTATCTAGAGCAAATGAAATAAAAACATACATATTGACACTTATCTATGTCTTGGGATACAATAAACATAGATAACTCTCTATGTTTATAAAATGATACTAAAGTGGAGGTGAGCTGTTTGGATAAAAACTATAGGGGATACGCTTTGATTATGAAAGCACTAGGGGATGAAACAAGAGTAAAAATCTTTGATATGCTTTCTAAAGGAGAACTTTGTGCCTGCAATATACTTGAAGAGTTCGATATAACTCAGCCAACTCTTTCCTACCATATGAAAATATTATGCGACAGCGGACTTGTTAATAGCAGGAAAGACGGAGTGTGGATGAAATATTCAGTCAATAGAAGCAACTTAAATTCGTTAAGGAAACTGATTGATGAAATTGATGAAAATGTCCAAAAAAGTAATAAATAATGATAACGTTTTGAAGGGGAGGATTTTATGGTTATATTTGAATGGTTAAATGCTCAATTACTTAAAATGGAGTGGCTTTTTAACTTAGTCAAACTGCTAGTTGAAAAGGTGTTTGGCTTAAGTGTTGAAAGTAAACTAGGTGGAAGTATTCACTTTTTTATCTATGATGTAATAAAGATTTTCATACTACTTTCTGTATTAATATATGTGATCTCATATATTCAAAGTTATTTTCCTCCAGAGAGAACTAAAAAAATACTAGGTAGGTTTAATGGAATCACTGCTAATATCTTAGCAGCCTTACTTGGTACGGTAACACCATTTTGCTCATGCTCTTCAATACCTCTATTCATTGGATTTACTAGTGCAGGTTTACCAATAGGTACTACATTTTCATTTTTAATATCTTCTCCACTAGTAGACTTAGCATCAATTATTTTACTTGCTAGTATATTTAACTGGAAAATAGCAATAGCATATGTTGTATTTGGGCTTATTCTTGCAGTTGCTGGTGGTACTATTATCAGTAAGTTAAAACTAGAAAATTATGTAGAGCCATTTGTATTTGGAAACAAGGTGATTGACACTGAGCAAGGTGAACTAACTACTGGGGAGAGAATGGATTTTGCAAAGGATCAAGTTATAGACATAGTTAAAAAAGTATGGTTATACATTTTGATAGGTGTAGGGGTAGGAGCTGCTATCCACAACTATATTCCAGAATCCTTAATATCTGCAATACTTGGTCAGGATAAATGGTATTCTGTTTTAATTGCTAGTTTTGTAGGTATACCCATGTATGCTGATATTTTTGGAACATTACCTATTGCAGAAGCATTAGTTGCAAAAGGAGTAGGGCTTGGAACAGTGTTATCATTTATGATGGGAGTAACTGCACTTTCATTGCCATCTATTATTATGTTAAAGAAAGTTGTTAAACCAAAACTTTTAGTAATATTTTTAGGAATTGTTACAATAGGTATTATTATAATCGGATATGGATTTAATGCCTTTGGGTATACTTTCATGTAGTATATTGTTTAAGTTTTACAAATTGTTAATTGTATATTCTCCCATATTAGAACAAATCAAATTTAGGAGTGATATGTTATGAAAATCAAGATTTTAGGTTCAGGATGTAAAAGCTGTGTTACTTTACAAGAAAATACTGAGATTGCTATAAAAGAATTAGGTATAGAAGTAGAGATTGAAAAAGTCACAGACTTTAAGGAAATTGTAGGTTATGGGGTAATGTCCACTCCAGCATTGGTTGTTGATGAAAAGGTTGTTTCGTTTGGCAAGGTATTAAAGCCAAAAGAAATAGCTAGGGTGTAATAATATTATTCTGTTTCTGATGAATCTCATAACTGATACTGACGATTGTATATGTAAGCATAAATCTAAACAGGAATGCAAATAAAAAAAGGAAGGCACTTGACCTTCACTAAGAAAGGGTGGAATACTATGTCTAAGGAAAAATTGCCTTCAGGAATAAGTTTTTTTGAAAGGTATCTTACTATTTGGGTGTTACTATGTATGGGAGCAGGAATTTTAATTGGAAGATTTTTTCCGGGAGTTCGTTCGTTTTTAGAAGGTATGGAAATTGCTGGTCAAAACATTCCTCTTGTAATTCTTATGTGGTTTATGATTTATCCAATGATGTTAAAGATTGATTTTAAGGCTATAAAAAACGTTGGAAAGCATCCCTCTGGCATAATCATATCAAGTATTGCTAGTTGGGCAATTAAGCCATTTTTGATGTTTGGATTGGCCACATTATTTCTTCAAATTATATTTAGTTCTTTAATCCCAGTAAATATAGCCCAAGATTTTGTAATAGGAGCAGTATTATTAGGAACAGCACCTTGTACTGCTATGGTATTTGTTTGGAGTGCTCTAACAAAAGGAAATCCAGCACAGACACTAGTTCAAGTCTCTGTTAATGATTTGCTAATTTTGGTGTTATTTATTCCAATAGTTCAAATATTGCTTGGTATTAGTAATGTAGTACTTCCACTAGATATACTTGTTTTATCAATTGTGCTATTTGTAGTAGTACCTTTGACTGCTGGTTTTCTCTCACGAGTTCTCATAATAAAGAATAAGGGAGAAAAGTATTTTAATGAAGAATTTGTTACTAAGTTTGATGGTGTAACCACTATTGGCTTGCTATTGACACTTATAATTATTTTTGTTTTTCAAGGTGATATTATTATGGAACATCCACTTTATGTACTATTAATTGCTGTTCCACTTATTCTTCAAAATACTATCTCATTCACTTTGACATACTTAGTGAGCAAAGGAGCTAAGCTACCTCATGATATTGCCGCTCCAGCTTCTCTGATTGCTGCTTCTGACTTCTTTGAATTATCAGTAGCAGTTGCAATAGCTCTTTTTGGAGTAGATTCACCAGTAGTTCTTGCATGTACTGTTGGGGTACTTACAGAAGTACCTGTTATGCTATTACTTGTTAAAGTTGTAAATAAGACGAAACATTGGTTCCCTACGCCTAGTTATAAAGGTTAAGAGTGTAAAATGAAGTATATCAAACATTGTAGACCTTCTATAATAGGGAGTAATAATAAGGGAGGATTTTAAATGAAAAAGAAGGTAGCTTTTATATGTGTTCACAACTCGTGTCGTTCACAAATGGCAGAAGGGTGGGCTAAGAAATTAGGTAGCTATATATTAGAGGTATATTCAGCAGGAACAGAAAATTATCATGAAGTAAAACCACTTGCTGTTCAGGTAATGGAGGAAGCTGGAGTTGATATGAGCGACCAAATGCCAAAATTATTAACTGATATTCCTGAAGAAGTAGACGTATTAATTACTATGGGTTGTAATGTGGTTTGTCCATTTGTACCAAATAGCCATAGTGAGGACTGGGGCCTAGAAGACCCTTCAGGTGGTCCAATAGAAGGTTATAGAGTGACCAGAGATTTAATAAAAGAAAAGGTAGAAGATTTGATTAGAAGAGTAAATAACAATGAAATATAACATTATTGAAGAGAGTATTAGCTAATACTCTCTTCTGATAGGTCAAGGGATAGACTTAGGGGTAGAAAAGCTAACAATAATAAGTGATGGTAATATTTATAAAAATATCAATAAGATTAAAAGGGTTAAGGTGGTAGAAAAGAGAAAGAATAAGCTACAGCTAAGAATATCGAACAAATATGAGAGAGAAGGGAGGGGAACCGTTACAAGAAAACTTAAATTTCTTCATCTTGTAAGTTTTCAGTAACGGCTACTTTATGGAAGAGAAATTTATATTAGCTTTTGACCAAGGGACTACAAGCTCGAGAGCAGTATTATTTGACCATGATGGGAAAATAGTAAACGGTGCTCAAAAAGAATTCACACAAATATATCCAAAAGCTGGTTGGGTAGAGCACGATGCAATGGAAATATGGGGAACTCAAAGTGGAGTTGCTAGAGAGGTTCTAGAAACTGCAGGGGTTAGACCTGATGAAGTTGCAGCTATAGGCATTACAAATCAAAGAGAAACTACAGTTGTTTGGGATAAGAATACTGGAAAGCCAGTATATAACGCAATAGTATGGCAATGCAGAAGAACTGCTTCCATATGTGATGACTTAAAAGCAAGAGGACTAGAAGATTATATTAGAGAAAATACAGGTCTTGTTATAGATGCATATTTCTCTGGAACAAAGGTAAAATGGATACTAGATAATGTAGAAGGCGCTAGAGAGAAAGCTGAAAATGGCCAGTTGTTATTCGGAAATATAGATACTTGGCTTATCTGGAATCTTACAAGAGGAAAGGTTCATGTTACTGACTACTCAAATGCTTCTAGAACCATGCTTTATAATATAAAAGAGCTTAGATGGGATGAGAAGATCCTTGAAGAATTAAATATTCCTAAATCAATGCTTCCGGAAGCCAGACCATCAAGTGAAATCTATGGATATACACATGAGGCAACCTTTGGTGGAGCTATGATACCAATAGCTGGTATAGCTGGAGACCAACAAGCTGCATTATTCGGTCAGGCTTGTTTCGAGCCTGGTATGGCTAAGAACACTTATGGTACTGGATGCTTCATGCTAATGAATACAGGAGAAGAAATGGTTCCATCTAAGAAGGGGCTTCTTACTACTATAGCATGGGGAGTAGACGGAAAGGTTGAATATGCATTAGAGGGAAGTATATTTATAGCTGGTGCAATAGTTCAGTGGTTAAGAGACGAATTGAAGCTAATAGAAAGTGCAAAGGATAGCGAGTACTTTGCAACAAATGTAGAAGATAATAATGGAGTTTATTTAGTGCCAGCATTTGTGGGATTAGGAGCTCCATACTGGGATATGTATGCAAGAGGAACTATTGTTGGCCTAACTAGAGGAGCGAACAGAAATCATATCATAAGAGCAGCATTAGAGTCTATTTGCTATCAAACTAGAGACGTTCTAGAAGCTATGCAAGAGGATTCTGGTATAGATCTTCAAGCTCTTAAGGTAGACGGTGGAGCAGTGACTAATAACTTCTTGATGCAATTTCAATCAGATATTCTTAGTGTCCCTGTTCATAGACCAGAGGTTATAGAAACAACGGCTCTTGGAGCTGCATACTTAGCAGGTCTAGCAGTTGAGTTCTGGGAAAGCAAAGAAGAAATAGCAAAGAAGTGGAATGTAGACAGAGAGTTCAATCCTGAAATGGACCAAGACAAGAAGGTTGAACTATATAATGGATGGAAGAAGGCAGTGAACAGAGCTCTTAAGTGGGAAGATGCATAGAGGTAGATTTATGCGGCTTTTTTATAGCAAATAGTCTTTTGGTAGTTATATGGTATTTGCAAAAAGGGGGGGTATGTATGTATGATGTTGCAATAATAGGAGCTGGCGTAATCGGAGCTTTTATCGCAAGGGAGCTTTCCAGATATGAGCTAAAAATAGCTTTAATTGATAAGGATAATGATGTGTCTAATGGAGCATCTAAAGCAAACAGTGCAATAATACATGCTGGTTATGATGCTAAGCCTGGAACTAATATGGCAAAGTTCAACTCATTAGGTAATCCTATGTTTGATAAAATATGCCAAGAGCTAGATGTTGAGATTGATAGAATAGGCTCATTTGTTATAGGTTTTGATGATGCTGACATGGAAACTATAGAAGGTTTATATAAACGGGGAATAGAAAATAGTATAGAAGGCTTAGAGATAATTGACGGAGATAAGGTAAGGGAAATGGAACCCAATTTAAACGACACAATAAAAGGAGCCTTATACGCGCCTACTTGTGGAATTCTTAGTCCATGGGAGCTAACCATAGCCTTAGCTGAAAATGCAGCAGATAACGGAGTAGAGATTCTATTAAATAATGAGGTTGAGGATATTAAGAAAAGGGATTTAGCTTATAAGATAATTACAAACAAAAGAGAGATAGATAGCAAATATGTAATAAACTGTGCAGGTGTCTATGCAGATAAAATAAATAATATGGTATCTAATGAATCATTTGAAATAACGCCTAGAAAGGGGCAATATTTTGTACTAGATAAAAGCGTTGGAGATTTTGTAGATACAGTAATATTTCAATGTCCTTTAAATGTAGGAAAGGGTGTAATCATAGTACCAACAATTCATGGCAATCTATTAGTAGGTCCTGATGCAGAGGATATTGAGGAAAAGGACAATACTGCTACTTCTGCAGAAGGTCTAGAATACATAAAGGAAGTGGCTAGAAGGTCAGCTGCTACAGTTCCTGTAAATAAGGTAATAACCACATATTCAGGTTTAAGAGCAGAGGTAAGCACAGGAGACTTTGTTATTGGAGAAGCAAGGGATGCAAAGGGATTTATAAATGTAGCTGGTATAAAATCACCTGGACTATCATCATCACCTGCTATAGCAGAATATGTAGTTGACATAATGAAGGATATAAGAGGAGAACTTATTGAAAAAGACAAATTCAATCCAAGGAGAAGAAGGGTTCTTAGATTTGACAAGCTAAGCGACGAAGAAAAAACTGACCTAATAAAGAAAGACCCTCGCTTTGGAAGAATAATATGCAGGTGTGAAAGTGTCACAGAAGGAGAAATAGTAGATATTATAAACAGAAACGCAGGTGCAACTACAGTAGATGGAGTTAAGAGAAGAGCAAGACCAGGAACAGGAAGATGTCAGGGAGGATTTTGTGGACCTAGAGTAGCTGAGATATTGGCTAGAGAGCTTAATAAGGATATAGCTGAAATAGTGAAAGATAATGAAGGCTCATATATATTGACTGGAAAGACAAGCAAAGGGGAGTAATAAGGGGGTGATGGATTGGATTATGATATTGTAATTATAGGAGGAGGTCCAGCAGGCCTAGCAGCAGCAGTAGAAGCTAAAAAGAGCAGAGTAGATAATATTCTTATAATAGAGAGAGATAGAGAGCTAGGAGGCATACTACAGCAGTGTATCCATAATGGATTTGGGCTTCATGAATTTAAAGAAGAGCTTACTGGTCCAGAATATGCAGAAAGATTTATTGACCAGGTAAAAGAGCTTCAAATAGAATACAAGCTAGATACAATGGTTTTGAATATTTCTGAGGATAAGATTATTAGTGCAGTAAATTCAGAGGATGGGTTAATTAATATAAAAGCAAAATCAATAATACTTTCAATGGGCTGTAGAGAGCGAACTAGAGGAGCTATAAATATTCCTGGAACAAGACCTTCAGGTATATTTACAGCAGGGACAGCTCAAAGATATATAAATATGGAAGGCTACATGGTAGGTAAGAAAATATTTATACTAGGTTCAGGAGATATTGGACTTATAATGGCGAGAAGGCTTACATTAGAAGGAGCACAGGTTATGGGCGTAGCAGAGTTATTGCCATATTCAGGGGGACTTACAAGAAATATAACTCAATGTCTTCATGACTACAACATACCATTGTTACTCAGTCATACTATAATAAGGATAGATGGAAGAGACAGAATTCAGGGAATAGAGTTGTCAGAGGTAGACGAGAATAGAAGACCGATACCAGGGACAGAGAAATATTATGAATGTGACACATTGCTATTATCAGTAGGTTTAATACCCGAAAACGAGCTTTCGAAGAGTGCCAACCTAAAGCTTGACAATATAACAGGAGGTCCTATAGTAAATGAATCTATGGAGACAAGCAGAGAAGGAATATTCGCCTGCGGTAATGTAGTTCATGTTCATGATTTGGTTGACTATGTAAGTGAAGAAGGACGTAGAGCAGGGAAAAATGCAGCTAAATATGTACTAGAAGGCTTTAGTAACTCAGAAAGAACTATCCAAACCAAGTCGGGGAAAGGTATTAGATATATAGTGCCTCAGCAAATAAGATTAGAAAATCTAGATAATTCAATAACTCTTTTCATGAGGTCAGATGATGTGTATTCTGATCTAATCATAAATGTGAAGTTAGGCCAAGAAGTGATCAAAAGGATTAAGAAGAGAACCCTCACTCCAGGAGAAATGGAGAGAGTAAATATAGATATTAATCTCCTAAAAGGTACTGCTAGAGAGACTTTAGTTGTAGAAATAGAAAAGGAGGGACAATAGTATGGAAACTATTTGCATAGTTTGTCCAATTGGTTGTCGCTTAACTATTACAAAGGATACTACAAGTCCTGATGGATACCTAGTTAGTGGAAATCAATGTAAAAGAGGAGAGCGTTATGGAATACTAGAGATGACAAATCCTACTAGAGTAATTACCTCAACTGTAAAAATAAACAAAGCACATTTAAAGAGATTGCCTGTAAAGACTAATGGAGCCATACCAAAGGATATGAACTTCAAGTGCATGGAGCTTATAAATTCCCTTGAAATTGAAGCACCAATAAAAGTAGGGCAGGTAATCATTAAAAATATATTGGATACAGGAATAGATTTAGTAGCTTCTAGAAGTATGGATTGACCTTTTTGATTAAATAAATGATATTAAGATTCAGACACCTTTTATAGACTAGAAGGTGTCTTTTTATGACTTAACCAGATTTCGCAAATGTTTTTATCAGGAAATTAAGGAAGCTCAGAAAGCAAGTTTCTGATTACTACAATTACACCAAATCAAAGGTTTGGTAATTGCAGCATAGCTCATACGCAACGAACACCAAATTTATGTAGCGAGATTGTGAAAAACATAGTACCCTGGTAGGGTATTCTGTTTAGAGTTAAAAAATTCGGGTAAATTAAGATTAGCAGGGTTAAAAACTAATCTAGTATCAAATACTATTATTATTAATATAAGTGAATTATTGAGAGGAGAAGCATAATGGGAAAAGTTAAATTAGCAGTTATATACTATAGCATGGGAGGTAGCAACTACCAACTAGCAAAATGGGCAGAAGAGGCAGCAAAGGAAGCAGGAGCAGAAGTTAAAGTATTAAAGGTGCAGGAGTTAGCACCAGAATCAGCAATAGAAAAAAATCCAGTATGGAAGGCTCATGTAGAAGCTACAAAGGATGTAGCAGTAGCTTCATCGGAAGATTTAGAATGGGCAGATGCAGTAATTATCAGTTCCCCTACACGTTTTGGTAATGTAGCATCTCAAATCAAGCAGTTTATGGACCTACAAGGCGGACTATGGGCTCAAGGAAAATTAACAAATAAAGTAGTATCAGCAATGTCATCAGCACAAAATCCTCATGGTGGCCAAGAGGCTACAGTACATGCAATATACACAACTATGATGCACTGGGGAGCTATAATAGTACCTCCAGGATATACTGATAACTCCGCATTTAAAGCAGGAGGAAATCCTTACGGAACATCAGTAACAATAGATGGAGAAGGTAAAATGGTAGAAGACGTAAAAGATGCAGTTAAGCATCAAACAAAGCGTACATTAGAAGTAGCATCTTGGGTTAAAAAAGGACAACAATAGCTAATAGAATCCTAGGTTTATAGCCTAGGATTTTTTATAGTTGACAATTCATATGAATAATAATATTATACACACATACTCATATGCGTATATGAGTATAGAACTTTGTATTAGGAGGCGTACAAATGGCTAATAAAACAAAATTATATTTACTTACAGGTTTTTTAGGATCAGGAAAAACAACATTTTTAACTAATGTACTAAATGATTTAGAAGATAGAAAAGTAGGAGTTATAATGAATGAATTTGGGAAGGTTGGAATAGATGGAACTATTATAAAAAAGGATGATATGGAGCTAATAGAAATAAATAGAGGCTCTATATTCTGCTCATGCTTACAGCTTTCGTTTGTGTCTGCACTTATGGAAATGGCAGATCGTAATATGGAATATGTTTTTGTTGAAAGCTCAGGACTTGCAGATCCATCAAACATTGGAGAATTTCTAGGAGCTGTAGAAGTTGCCAAAGGAGATGTTTATGAATATAGTGGCGCTATCTGTATAGTAGACGGAGTAAATTTTTTAGAACAAATTGAAAATATTGAAACGGTAGAAAGACAGCTAAAGTTCTGCCATCTTGCCATCGTAAGCAAGACCGATTTAATAGAGAAAGAAAACTTAAACAAGATTATAAATAGAATTAGAGAAATAAATGATAAAACCGAGATCCAAACAGCAGTAAACGGAAGACTAGAATACAAATTCTTAGAAAAGGACCTTATGAAAAATGACTGGACTAGCACAGAAGAAACTACAAATACACCAGAAAACAAGCCAAAGACTTTAACACTTACTTATGAAGGTGAAATAACTAAGGAAAAGCTTACTCAATTTATTGACATAGTTAAAATGGATAGCTATAGAATTAAGGGCTTTTTTAAGCTAGAGGATGGTTGGAATCAAGTAGATGTAGTTGGTAGAAAAATTGATTATAAGGTTACTGATAAGGTAGAGCCAAGTTCTCGATTAGTAATTATATCAAAAATAGGTCCTCAAATTATTAAGCCTATATTCAGCGCATGGGAAGAAATAATAGGAAAAGAAATGAAGTTAAGATAGGAAGTGATGTTTTGAACAATCTAACAAATTTTTTCAAAGTGCTATCAGATGATACAAGGCTTAGAATATTAGTTCTTCTGTATCACAAAAAGCTCTGTGTTTGTCAGATCTACGGCATAATGGATGAATCCCAGCCAAAGGTATCTAAACATCTTGCAAAACTTAGAGATATGGGATTTGTCAAAGATGAACGCCAAGAACAATTCATATATTACAACATAAATATTCAGGATGAAGTTCTACTGAATATACTGAAGAGCATTGTAGAGAATAAAGATAATTATCCAACATTAAAGGTTGACATAGAAAAAATCAATGGTGCAGAGAAATATCTAGAAACATGTAAGGGCTAGGACTCAGCTTTGCCTGTTAGGGATACAATTCCAAATATTTTAATTAGGAGGTAGATTATATGATAATTAAAATCTTAGGTACTGGATGTTCAAAATGTGATAAACTAGAGAAAAATGCAAAGAAGGCTGTAAAGGAGCTAGGAATTGATGCTACTGTTGAGAAGGTGGCAGACCTTAAAGAGATGGTAGCTTATGGTATTATGGAGGTACCAGCTTTAGTAGTAGATGATGAAATAAAGGCAAAAGGAAAAGTATTATCCTCAGAGGAAATTAAGAAGTTTTTAGAGGCTTAAGAATAGGAAAAGAGAAGCTAATGACCTATTAAAAGAGTATCTTCAGTAAAAATACACAAGACAACCAAAGGCTGTGATAACATGATATGGGGAGAGAAAAGATATCGATCCTTTGATTATGAAATGAAAAGAATATTTAATTCTAAGATAATTAAACTATCCTTAGATGGAGGTTTTACTTGTCCTAATAGAGATGGAACTCTAGGTAATAAAGGATGTATTTTTTGTGGTGAAGAAGGTTCAGGAGAGTTTGCGGCTTCTAGAAATTTAGATATACCTAAGCAGATGGAAAGCCAAAAAGAGCTTTTGTCTAAAAAATGGCGTGATGGCAAATATATTGCTTATTACCAGAACTTTACCAATACTTATTCTACCTATGAAGACCTAAGGCAAAAATACTATTTAGCCTTATCACAGGAGGATGTAGTAGGTCTTGCCATTGCTACAAGACCAGACTGTCTATCTGAAGATGTATTAGATTTACTTGAGGAAATAAACAAAAAGACTTTTCTTTGGCTTGAGCTAGGACTGCAAACCATACACGAGAGAACTGCTAATTTTATAAGAAGAGGATGCACCTTAGAATGCTATGACGAGGCGGTAAAGCAACTGAACAAGAGAAATATCAAGGTGGTTACTCATTTAATATTCGGATTACCAAATGAGACAAGAGAGGATATACTTTCATCAGTAAAATATGTAGCCAATACAAATACTTGGGGTGTGAAATTACATCTCTTATATATACAAAAAGGGATTGATTTACATGAACACTACAAGAAGTCACCTTTTCATATATTATCTCAGGAAGAATATATTTCATTAGTAGTAGACAGCATAGAGCTGCTACCACCAGATATGGTTATTCATAGACTAACTGGAGATTGCAAGAGAGCACTATTAGTAGAGCCTTTATGGAGTTTAGATAAGCTAAGGGTATTGTCAGAGATAGACATGGAACTAAAAAGAAGAAATAGCTATCAGGGAATAAAATATCAAAAATATTAAGCTGTTAATGAAATTTAATAACATAAGAGCCCTTGCCAAGTGATTAAATAGAGCTTCAATTGGTGTAATAGAGAAACTAGAACTTAAGTTTTTAAGAGAAAGGATCCATAAGGATTCTTTTTTTATTTGTAAAATATATTTAGAATGAACTTTTTCCATAGTGATATACTCTTATATATGAAAGAGGGTGTTTACGTGAACACAGAATCACTAGTGAAAGAAGCAAAAAAAGGTGATAAAGATGCGTTAGTTCAGCTAATTATGGCTAAAAAGCAGGACTACTATAAATTGGCCTTCATATATATGAAAAATAAAGACGACTCATTAGACGCAATGTCTGATATGGTTGTAATTTTGCATGAAAAAATCTATCAACTAAGAAATTCAGATGTTTTTTATAGCTGGAGCAAAACTATTTTAGTAAATTGCTGCAAAAGGCTCATAAAAGAAAAAAACAAGCTGATTTCATTGGACATTGTTGAAGAGCAGAGTTATGAAGATGAGTTAGGAGCTAAGGACGAGCAGATTATGGTTGAAGAGCATTTATCAAAGCTGAATGAAAGGCACCAAGAGGTTATTAAATTGAGATATTTTTTAGACCTAGATTATCAGACAATATCAGATATATTGAAAATCCCTCTTGGAACAGTAAAGTCACGTATGTCTATAGGTCTCAAGAATTTGAAAGAAAGTCTTGGAGGTGATGAATTTGAAAGAAGTTGAAAGACTATTAGATGAAAAAAAGAAAGATATAGATAAGATAGAGGTACCAGAAGAATTAGATTCAAGACTGTATAAGGCATTAGAAAGTAGCCTATCAGTTAAGGCAAGGAAGAAAAACTGGAGGAGAGTAGTCATAGCAACTTGTATTGCATTTCTGCTGATTGGATACAACTTTAATGCTCTTGCATATTATGGGAAAAAGCTTCTTGGATATGACAATGTAATGAATGGAACCTTAAAAGAGCTGAATGAGCTTGGAAAGGGTCAGTCTATTGGGAAAAGCTATACTTTCAAAAATGGTTTAACAGTAACACTTGACGGGGTTATGGTTGACGACAACCAACTTCTAGCTTTCTATACAGTAAAGGATACAAAGGGGGAAGTTGATAAGACTCCAAATATCCTTGTGTCGTCCATTAAAGGATTCATTAAGGAATATAACCCTGAGAGTGGACAGGGAGAAATGAATGATGAGAAAACAGAAATAAAATGGGTTCATAGTTTTGAGAAACCTTCTATGTTTGAAAGAACATTACATTTAAAGATGAATCTAATAGAAAATAATAAAATTGAAGAAGGAGACATTAGCTTTAGAATAGATTCAAGGGAAGCAATGGGGCATACTTTAAAGCAAAAAATTAATAAAACAATAGAGGCAGGGGAAACAAAAATTTATATAGAGTCAATCGTAGCGTCCCCTACAAAAACGATACTGCATGGGGAAATACAAAGCATTATAGAATTAGCTAAGGATCAAATGCTTGGTGAAAGACTTCGCCCTAACAATGTAGAGATTAAGCTCATAGCAAATGGCCAAGAAGTAGAACATCTGGGCGGAGGCATGAGTACAGATATGAAAGGGATTAGATTTCACAGCGAATATGATGCATTACCAGAAGAATTAAAGTCTATTCAATTAAATATAGTAAACTTCTCAGTAGACCGTGATGTAAATAAAAAGGTAGTCATTGAAAAGGACTTAAAAAATCAACAGATTAAAATCTTAGAACAAAGTATTGAGATTAATGAATTATATGAAGCAGAAGGCAGCACATATATTACCTTTACCACAAGAGATGATGTAGTGCTTACAAAAGTAGGTCTTATTGCAGATGGAGAAAGAATAAGTCTCAAAGAAACTATTAATAGCGATCTAAAAAAGCTAGAGGATGGAACATTATTGCATACTAGAACAATACATTTCCCTAAAACGGGGGATAAATATCAGTTGAGTATAGAAAAGATGACTTATACACAAGCCTATAATAAGACTATTGATATTCCATTAGATTAAAATATGAATATTCAGTTTCATGATATAATTAATGCGACAGGAGAAATTTTAATCCTATCGCTTTTTCTGTGGTTAATAATTTGTAAGAAAATGTTTTTTAGGAGGAGAAAGCTAACTTGTATAGAAATAAATATAGAATAAGGAAATCAAGTAAAATAGTTGCCATTGTCACAGTTATTACTGGAATAATCACTGTTCTAGGATTAGTTATAATTAAAGGTCAACAGAACAAATAACAATTAGGATAATAATAATAAAAAAATAGTCAAATTAACATTTATAAAATCTCATATGGGAGATATAAAGATGTAAATAGAGCAATTAAACTGTAAGGTACCCATTATGGAAGCTTATCAAACTTAGCAAAGAGGAGTTAGAAGGTGTTTTTGAAGAATACTTTTATAGCGTCTATTTCCAGCATTGCAAGGAAAATGGATTAAGTGTTGATGATATTTATGATGTAGATATTCTATAAGTTTTTGGGCTAAGTCCAGGGGCATCTATTAATGATATAAAGAAAAGATTTAGAGAACTTGCAAAAAAATATCATCCAGATCGTGGTGGAGACAATGATAAAATGATTGAAATAATAGAAGCATACAACAAACTAATTAATAAGGAGCAATAAAATAGGATAAATTAGATAAAGTGGAATGAAGGGAGGATAATCATGAGTATTGAAAAACTTAAAAACATTATAGAAAAAAGCAATAATATTGTATTCTTCGGAGGAGCAGGAGTTTCTACCGAAAGCAATATACCCGACTTTAGGTCTAGTTCAGGAATTTACTCAACAGAGAGTAGTTTAAAGTATTCACCTGAAACGATATTAAGCCATAGTTTTTTTGAGAGACATACTAATGATTTCTATGACTTCTATAGAGCAAAAATGATATATAAAGAAGCAAAACCCAATGATGCTCACATTGCTCTAGCTGAATTAGAAAGCAGAGGTAAGATCAAGGCAATAGTTACTCAAAATATAGATGGGCTTCATCAAATCGCAGGCTCAAAGAATGTCCTTGAGCTACATGGTTCTATTTATAGAAATTATTGTACAGAATGCAATAAGTTTTTTGACCTTGACTATATATTAGAATCTAACAATACACCAAAATGTGACGAATGCGATGGAATAGTAAAGCCAGATGTAGTTTTATATGAAGAAAGCTTAGACATGAAAGTACTAGATAAAGCTTTAAAACATATTCAAGAGGCGGATGTACTAATAGTTGGAGGAACATCTCTAACCGTTTATCCAGCAGCCAGCTTAGTAGAGTATTATAGAGGAGATAAGCTAATTCTAATAAATAAATCGCAGACACAATATGATAGAAGAGCTACTTTGACATTCAATGAGAGCATAGGCCAAGTACTTAAACAAGTTATTTAAAATAAATAGAATGATACAGTAATTGCGACAGATAACCACTTCTTGTCGCATTGAAGCCATTGAAAAGTCTCAACTTGTCATCCTGAGCCATAGTTAAGGATCTCTAAAAGCATTCAAGATATGAGATTCATGCTTAGCTTCAGAAGGCATAAAGGATATAATTAATTTTTAATGGCTTCTTCGTATTTGTGATTTTACTTCGTATATGCTATAAAGAGTTATACACAAATGAATAGGAAGGAAAAACAATATGAACCTTATAAGTTTAGAAAGCATAACAAAAAGCTATAGTGAAAAACAACTGCTTAATAATATAAATTTTGGAATTAATGAAGGAGACAAAATTGGTGTCATAGGTATAAACGGCACTGGTAAATCCACATTATTAAAAATAATCGCTGGAGTAGAAGTAGCAGATGGGGGCAGAGTTATAAAAGGAAATTCTGTAAGAATTGAATATCTTTCACAAAATCCTGATTTTGACACTGAAGCTACAGTGCTTGAACAGGTTTTTAGGGGTAACTCAGAGGTTATGAGAGTAATCAGAGACTATGAAAAGGCTATTCAGAACCAAGACACACCAGCTGAAGTGATTACAAGGCTTACAAGTGCCATGGATGCAGTAAATGCCTGGCAAATTGAAAGTGAGGCCAAAACAGTACTAACAAAGCTAGGAGTATTGGAATTTAGCGCAAAGGTAGGTGCTTTATCTGGGGGGCAAAGAAAGAGAATAGCCCTTGCATCAGCGCTTATTAGCCCATCAGAATTACTTATTCTAGACGAACCAACTAACCATCTTGACAACGATACCATAGATTGGCTAGAGCAATATCTAAATAAGAGAAAAGGCGCACTTCTCATGGTTACCCATGACAGATACTTTTTAGATAGAGCAGTGAATCAGATAATTGAACTAGATACTGGAAACCTCCATATATACAAGGGAAGCTATAATTATTTCCTTGAGAAAAAGCTAGAAAGAGAAGAAATTGAAGCTGCAAGCGAGAGAAAGAGACAAAGTCTAATGAGAAAAGAGCTAGCGTGGATAATGAGAGGCGCTAAGGCAAGAACAACTAAGCAAAAAGCTAGGATAGAACGCTTTGAAAAGCTCAATGAAAGGACTCTAGATTTAGCTAATGATAAGATAGACATATCAGTAGCCAGCAGCCGTCTTGGAAAGAAAATAATTGAAATAGAAAATATAAATAAGTCCTTTGAAGATAAAAAGGTAATAAGTAACTTTAGTTATGTAGTTTTAAGAGATGATAGAGTAGGTATAGTAGGACCAAATGGAATAGGGAAATCAACACTTATTAATATAATAAGTGGAATGCTTGACCCTGATAGCGGAAAAGTGGATGTTGGACAGACCGTTAGAATTGGATTATTTTCTCAGGAGACTTACCATATGGATGATAATCTAAGGGTTATAGAGTTTATAAAAGAGGGTGCAGAATTTCTATCCACAGCTGACGGACAAAAAATAAGTGCATCACAGATGCTAGAAAGATTCCTATTTGCTCCAAAAGAGCAGTGGGCTCCAATAGGCAAGCTTTCAGGCGGAGAAAAAAGACGGCTGCATCTACTAAGAGTGCTTATGGATGCACCTAATGTATTACTTTTAGATGAGCCAACTAATGATTTAGATATAGAAACCCTTACTATTTTAGAGGATTATTTAGAGGACTTCCCAGGAGCAGTCATTGCTGTTTCTCATGATAGATATTTTTTAGATAAAATGGCAGAGAAGATATTCGTTTTTCATGAGAATGGAAGTATAAAGCAGTATACAGGAAATTATTCATTATTTAAAGAAAGTGAAACTGCGGATGATGAGGGTAATACCTCTGAATATAAGACAATCAAAAATAAGGACATGAGTAATAAGGCTCCTAGTCAAGAAAGTAAAAGTGATACAAAAAATGAAAAGAAAAAACCACTTAAATTTACCTTTAAGGAACAAAAAGAATATGACGAAATAGACGATATAATTGCTGAAACAGAAGAAAAAATACAAGATACAGAGATTAAAATAGGCCAAGCAGCTACTGATTATGTCTTATTACAAGAGCTATTGGCTCAAAAAGAAGAACTAGAAAAGCAATTAGATGAAAAGATGCAGAGATGGGTTTACTTAAACGAATTAGCCGAAAAGATTGAAGAAAACAAGAAGAAAAGCTGATAAATACAAAGGATGTTACTGAGTTTAAGGCATTTATTATTTAATCCAAAGTCATGGCAAAAGATCTAGTAGAATTTACCAAAAACAGATATCAGATAAGTGTTGAGGTGTATTGGTATGTTATCACATATAAGGCATGTTGAGTGCGTGGTATTGATAACAAGGGTAAAAGAGTGAGTGTCTGAAAAAGGCTTGATATAAGGGATTTTTGAGATTTGAGAATAAAAATCCGATGTGTAAAATCATATAAATATTCGTTCATGGGAACAAGTCCAGATGCATGATATTTTAGGTGATAGAGCGATTTAGATGTCGGTGCTTGACCAGTGGTTAGTTTAGATAACATAGGTTTGCGAGTGGTCGATTTAGATGTTTTTCGAATTTGGCAGGGTTGTGTGGTCAGGTTGGATGTTAAGCTTAAAAAGCCGCTAAATAGACTAACCATCATGGTTGAAATATGTTAATATGTTTATTAGTCGTGGAAGTGAATGGAAATATGAATTCACGTTAATAGTAGATTAAGAAATTTTGCAAATGAGAATTTTGTTAGAAATTATTTATAAGGACGGTAGTGAAATGAAAAGAAAAGGAATTGTTATAGCACTTTGTATTGTTGCAGTTATTATTCTTTCTTGCTTTATTTATGTTTTGGAAGGAACAAAAAATGCCGATAAACTTATGTTGGAATATCTTGAAAAGGAAGGATATTCTCAATCTGAAATTCAAAGTATTGATGTTAATCACTCTTTTCTCAACATTATTTTATCCTATAATGAATGGAGTATTGCGGTTGTCTACACGGATGAACCGACGTCAATATATTATTACCATATTAAAAATGGTAATATTGTTGAAGGTGGAATTTCAGGAACAACTAATAAGGAAAATTTGAAACATTAAGGAAGTATGTTATGAAAAAGATTAGCTTAATCTTTGCATTTGTTTTATTTTTCGCATTGTCTATTCTCCAAGTTGCTTATGCAAACATGGCAGCCCCTAGGGAAGCAGATATATTTGTGACTTACAAAATGAAAAATACTAGTGATGAAAGCATTTCTACACAATCTATGTTTCTTTCTCCAAATATTTTAAATAGTGGTGTAAAGGTAGTAGTTAATGACAAAGACACATCTTTTACAGTTGAAAATTATGCTTTAAATTACGATACAGAAATAAAAACAAATGATTGGAAGTATGTTGTACTTACAGATGATGAGATAGCAAGTCGTAACGAGGAACAGACAGTTGACACCATAACCTTTGAAATGGATTTTACACCAAATGAGGAATATGATGTAATGGTTTCTTAACGCTACCGTTTAGGAGAGTATTCTGATTATGACTTCAATGCAAAGAGAGGGGAAATTGAATACTACCTTTTATTTTAATAGTTCTGGCAGTTGGCATCTTTACAGTTTGGCGCTTGCGTAAAAAGAAAAAGCATAAAAGTTAAAATCAGGGATTATGAGTATAGTATGTAGTAACTCAAATCCGGATTTGTCAATGACCCTGTAATCACGGAGGTTTTGTCATGGCCGATAATAAAACAATTCACCTTATACCGCCATTGCCTCCAAAACGAGAAAAATGTATTCGAATTTATTGCCGTGTGAGCTCATCAGCACCCTGCTGAAAAACCAAACGGTTGGATGATACATAAAAACGCATAAATACTGGGTTTAACCCGCCTCTCACCCTTTTGGGTGAGAGGCTTTTTTCGTAAAATCATCCTTTAGAATGATGTTTTTTCAGGCATGCTTCTCTAAACTATATGATGAAGGAGGGACGGTGCAAATGAAATCAATCCGCAAACGACGTAATGTATATGCCTTATTGTTTGCAATCAGTGTTGTGTTTACTGTGGCGCTCGGCGATATGCTTATGTTTGAAGTAGTTTTCGCTTTGGGAGCCGTTAGCCTTATCTCTTTAGTTTTATTGGTGAGGCAGAGTCGTCTGCTCTACGATGCGACGCTCATCTGGGATAATGGCATACTTACTGTTTCATCGGCTCTTATCTCTACAACAGTCGGTACAGGGCAAAGCCAAACAGAGGAGACGGTGGTATCTACCTTCGGTATCCTGGTTGGCACAAAAATCTACCGATGGGGTCTAGATGGTGTTCACGGTGTGCGGTTGAGCAACATTGAAATTGATAAGGAACAGATGCGCCTGACCTTTGGCGACGCGGCTCAGACCATGCGGGTAGATTTGCTGCACGGAATGACTCAAAAGCAGGCGGTACTGGATGCTGCGCAAAAGCTGCTTCGTGAAACCGGTGTAACGGCAGACATCACTGGATGGGAATGCTAATGCTAGCATGATAAAAGCGTGTGAGGAATGAAAGAAGGAACGAGAAGCATGGGAAAATTTTACATAAGTTGCGGAGTCAAAGTTTCCCCCGAATCGGAGGAAGTCAGCGCGATTCAGGAACCGGCGGCTGGATGGTCTATCAGCGGCAGATCGACAAAAGCGAGGTCACCATGCACTATTGCTCCAGCTTTGTCAATGTAGCGCCAGATCTGGTATTTAAGTTTGCCGCACCATAAAAAGAAAGAGAAGGGAGATTAAAAGGATGTTGAAAAAAATTCGTTCTTTACTGTTGGTTTTGCTTACAATGGCTTTAATAATTAGCACCTTGAGTGGGTGTTCTTCCAAAACAGGGCAAAAGGAACAAGCTAGGGGAGTAGGGGTGGAAAATGGCATCATCGTTTTAGAAGGAGCCACAATTAGCTTTGGAAAAAACAATGTGGCAGACGGTGAGGACGCCGCCTCCATGAGAACCATCGAGGCCACCAAATACGAAGTAGCAAACGGTTTGAGTTCCAAACTTTATGAATTGACCTTGAACCAAGAGTATATGGAGCCCCTGACCGTGAGCTTTCCTGTTCCTGAGGACTATACTGGGGCGGCGGAGGAAGCCTTGTTGGTGGGCCTAGGGTTGGAGTGTGAATATGATAGTGGCAGAGTGGGGGTTGAGTACTTCTACTTTCCTGCCGAAGTCGCTGATGGGGTAGCAACAGCTAGCTTCGTACCTGCGGAGCTGGCGAAAGGTCCTCTGCATTTGGGCGCTAGCGAGGGCACAGCTACACCAGTGAAGAATTTTAAATGGACTCTGGGAGTGTTTTTCTCCTCCACAGCTTACTACGAGGGTGGGCACTTTCGACTCTATTATCCCACTAAGGTTGGGGACAAATTCTTTCATTCTATAGTAGGCACTGATGGGACGAGAACTATACTGAATGACCTTGAAGCGGTATATGATAAGTTTAAAGCCCTTGGTTATAAGCTAAATGAAAGTGACTTTCCCATGAAAGTACACATTAAGAAGATTGATGAAGATGGTATATATCAATACCTGCTTAAAGACATTGCCTTGAATGTGAATAAATTTACCGATAAATATGAATCAGGAGCCCTCGATTCTCTGCTTACCCACGAGTTCTTCCATTATGTGCAAAGTTGCTATACTGGTTATTTTGGAGGTACCAATTGGATCGATGAGGCCGCCGCAACTTATTATGAGGCAAATGTTATTGATGGAATCTCCACCAACCTTACCTCCACTCACTTTGAAAGGCAGTTTGCCAGTGTCTTTCCAATTGAGGATACGGCCCACGACGGCTATGCGCGCTCACCCCTAATCGTCTTCCTTAGTAAAAAAATGGGTGTTGGCATTGACGATTGGATTATTGACCTCTATGAAAAGGGTGGCTCTGAAAAAGCTATCATATCCCTGGTTGGTGATCCTTCAGACTGGGCTCACGAATACTACACAGCTCTGGCCTCTGGTCTGGGGGGATTGGAAAGAACCTATACCCTGCATAAGAACCTTAGCACCGGGGTTTACGGCAAAGATGTGGGTACTAGTCTGAAGTTGAGCATTCCTGATGCGGATGAACAGGTACAGAAGGGCAGTGACGAGGAGATTCCTCTCGGCTCGGCCACTGTAACCATGAACGGTCAGGGCAGTCGGCTGATTGCTATTACCGTGGATAAAGATGAACTTAAAAAACTTCCCGACGCAGTGGACCCAAAAGTGGAATGTAAGGGCGCTTCCGTCACGGTTATCTCAGCCATAGGCAGCAAGGCCAGCAATCAAGGCAGCTCTCTTACCGGTCTTAAGGATTCTACCAACAGCAATGCCGTATATCTTGTGGTAGTCACCTCCAAGGCGGCATCGGGAACATCTGGCAGCTTTGAGGTCAAGGTTAAGCTCCCCGTTAAGAAAATTGATTATTCAGGGACCTATACTGGGATTCTCAACGTTACAGAAACTGGCAAGGATATCGAAGTGACGACCGTAGTCACCTATGAAAAGGATTTTGGCGACGGCTCTTACTATAAAATCGTCTGTTCAAAGGATGAAACCGGGAGCACCTACATCAACGGCAGCTATTTCGTGCGGTGGTCGACAGGCGAGGCAAATATTGCGGGAGCAAAATTTGTATTCTCCGCTGACGGAACATCCTTTAGCGCCTCCATGCGGGATTACAACGATAAAGAGTGGGGTGTGGTGACCTGTCAAAGGTAAAAACGGCCCAAACAAAAGACTTCCCACCGTTCCGCAACGATTGTTTTTTCACGGATGATACTGATCTTTGAAAAATAGACCCGTTCAATGCAAATCGAGCTACTACACGGGATGACTGGCCAAACGGAGATACTGGATGTCAAGCGAAAATTCTGGCATGAAACCGGTGTAACGGCAGACATTACTGGATGGGAATGCTAATGATAGCATGATAAAAGCGTGTGAGTTATGAAAGAAGGAGTGAACAACATGGGAAAATTCTGCAAAAGCTGCGGTGCGCCCTTAAATGAGGGCGTGAGATTATGTGTAAATTGTGGAGCCGAAGCTTCTCCCCTATCGGGGGAAGTCAGTGCGATTCCGGATCAGGCGGCGCCGAACAATGAGGCCGTCCGGTCAAAGACTGTCAAACAAATGAAAAGAGAAGTAAAAATCAAGACAGCCGACTACGCGAAAAGTATGTTCTCCGGGGCGGTCCCTGCATATCATTCGGCAGGTGAGCTTGCCTTGCCGTCAGAACTGGTTCCCTTCACCGGTGATTTTGCAGGAGAAGGGCTGTTGTCCTTACTAAAAAGCGGTTTCAAAGGTTTGGTCGGCGGCATCAAAAAGACCTTAGGGGACAAAAAGCGTCTGGTTGTTGTTATCGCCCTTGCTGTTGTTTGGTTGCTGGTCAACTTCCTGGCGGCTTTTGATATTTTCCCATTGCCGGTCCGGATCCTTTCCTGGTTGACAGCCGCTCGGGGCAGCCTTATTGGAGGCAGTGTAGGCAAGGGGCTGGTTGCAGCATTTCTGGCACAATTAGTAACCGACAAAAGGACGCTTCAAAGCTTGAAAGGCGGCGTCGGCAAGCTTACTGCCACATTTAAGGGCGGTAACAAAGGTTATGTTCCGTTGCTTTTTGGAGCAGGGGTCGGTCTGATTATCTGCAACGTGATGATTTCGTCCAATCTGCAAAATTCAATGGTATGTATTGCGGGCTTTGCGCTTTCGGCTAAGGCGATGACACAAAACGGCTTTCTGCGACGGCTGATTTCAACGCTTATACCAAAATCAAACAATGTCACAGTGACAGCCGTAATGGGCGGCTGGACCCTGGGATTTGCAGCCTTTACGGCGGTGAGTCTACTGCCCGGTGGAGGAAACGGCTATTTAATTGGGGTCTTGCTGATAATTGTCGGTGGTGTTTTGGCTGTTATAGCGAAAAATTCGAACAAGGAGGTATCAGCGAGATGAAAAGAAAAACAGTAATGCGTAGTACAACAACCATTTTAATCGTTCTCCTGATGCTTTTAACAACTATAAGCGCCTTTGCGGTAGAAAAGTTTGATCGCAAGAATTTCAGCGACCCCCAAAAATTTAGAATTAAAGCAACGAACGTCGGCGCATTCTATGATAAAGCTGAAGATGATAACACGTTCGGCACGCTGTCGGTAAGGTATGTAATAGATAACATGGATGGGGACAAATGGATTTCCGAAGCATGGGCTCAAAAAGTATTATTCAGGTTTGTGAAAACCCCCGCATATCTCCGGGATTTCGGACCCGGTCGAACATTTACTATGGTTGAAAAAGCATACGGTACTAATAACGTACTTGGAAAAAACAAGGAAACCAAGATAGATTTAGATGAAGGCAGGTATTTTACCGGAACCGGAAAAGAATGGTATGCAGCCAATGGAAAACATGCAAACTCTTGGTTTGTCAATAATATTTATGTGGGAATGAATTGTTCTATGAAATTAAAAGAAAAAGAGCCTATAGATGAATATCTAAAAGAAGCGAAAAAGTCGTATCTAGAAGGTGGACCTGAAAATGCAGAAAGGACTGTGGAAGAACTCAGGATAAATAATAGAAGAGTCCTTTTGACAAAACAGTATTATCCATTGGAATTTAAACAAGGCAAAGACTATAATGTAGATTCTCATACATATACATGGGAATCTTCCCAAACAGGTTGGGGCTATCACACAATTATTGAGCCCGAAGAATTTCCCGAGATCTATTTAACCACCACTACGACGGTATTTACAGATTTTCGTTACGAAAAAACAGATGCATCCGGTGAAATTGACCAATATGCGGAAGATCTGTATCAGGGTTATCTTAAACAGCTTGAGACAGCCAATAATGAAGTAGCGCTTGAAATGATAAATATCGAACCTGAGGTAATTTATTTAGAGCCAGTCATAGGGAAGACAGTGGGGAAAGAGGAATCGAATAAGCCAGACTCTCTCGTAATCGGCACTACAGCCGACAAGGACTCAGGCGAAACAGGGGTAAGTATCCCTGAAGCCTTAGCTATAGTCATCATCGGCGGAGCCGCAGCCATGGCCATGGCCGGTGCCGGTGCAGGTGGAGGAGGCGGAGATGGAGGGGACAATAACAGCAAGAGGAGAAGTCGCTACAAAATGTGCCTGCGCAAGGACTTTGGCGATGGGATCCGTTATGATACCCAACCAGTAACGGTCTATGCCCGGATTGTAGAGCTAACACCTGAAGGGGAGGAAATTGACCGGCCAGATTTAAGTGCCCGGATTGAGATGTTTGCAGACGGTGCTTTAAAGGTTGAAAGCACCACCATGACGGACAATTACATGGGAGCTCTGGTATGCGCTGAGTCTGCCCCCGGCGGGCAAAATCCAGACAGCGGGGTTTTGAGTATCAAATTCAGTGGTGAGGGCGGTTCCTTCCAGAATAACGTCACCTTCCGTCTGGTGGGGAATGCATATATCCATTTTCCAGATCGAGGACAGAAGCTTACCCCAACCACATACATGCT
>JBBAFY010000012.1:0-45117 GCA_041655135.1 Tissierellales bacterium | reverse complement strand
GGATGCTTCTCCGAAAGAATCGTTGGTAGGTCAAACGCACCAAGCGCCAAATTTATGTGAGCGTAGCGAGCAAATAAATTTGTGCAGCTTGACTGCGAAATGTCTAACCCGATTGTTTCGGATGCTTCTCCGAAAACTTTTTATTATTAGCTTGCCTATACATACCCCCCTATGGTATAATCCTAATATGATTAAAACTAGATGAACTTAGTATATGAGGAGTGAACAATATGACAGATATTTCAATCTCTGCCTCTTTTTTAGCAGGCTTGCTTTCTTTTTTTTCACCCTGTGTACTTCCCTTAATACCAGCCTATATAACTTATATTACAGGCACAGCATTAGAGGAAGAGCTAGAAAACAAAAAATTCCTTGCTCTCACTAGGACCCTAGGCTTTATATTAGGTTTTACAATTATATTTATGATAATGGGAGTATCTGCAAGCTTTCTTGGAAGGCTATTAAGAGTTTATAAAACACAGTTTCAAACAATAAGTGGTGTGCTTATAATTGGTTTGGGACTTAATATGATGGGTATATTAAACTCAAATATTTTAAACAAGGGTATGAAGATTAAGCTTCCAAAGATATCAAATTGGTTTAGCTCAGTTCTAGTAGGCATGGCTTTTGCAGCAGGCTGGACTCCCTGCGTTGGGGCAGTTTTAGGTACTATACTAATACTTGCAGGAAGCACAGGTACTTTATCATCTGGCTTTTTCTTATTACTATTTTACTCATTGGGTCTTGCTATTCCTTTTATTGCTACAGCATTGCTCATAAGCAGATTCGGAAAATTTCTATCCCAATCTGAAAAGATACTTCCCTTAATAAGAAAAATAGGTGGATTAATTGTGGTAATCCTAGGAATATTAATATTATTTAATAAAATGCATTTAATAGTGAGTTTGCTTCTGTAGAATCAAATTAGTAATTTCTGGAGGTGTCTATGAAAAACAAGACGGTAATCATTGTAGTAGCAGTAGTCCTTGGTATACTTGCTGTATCCATTGGTGCAGGTTTTCTTATAACAAAAAATCTAAAAAATGTAGCAATAAAAGAGCAAGAGGAAATTATTCAAAGAGCTAGTGATAATACTGATAATAAGAAAATAGAACTAGATGACATTGTTGATATAGGAGATTCAGCTCCTGATTTTATCTTAAAGGACTTGGAAGGGAATTCTGTATCTATTAAAGATTTCAAAGGAGAAAAGGCTGTTTTCTTAAATTTCTGGGCTTCTTGGTGCCCACCATGTAGAGAAGAAATGCCAGATTTAGATAAGCTTTATCAAGAATACAAGGATGATGATTTTATAGTACTTGCAGTAAATGTTGGAGAATCTGAAAAAACAGTTAAAGAATTTATAGTAGAAAATGACTATAGCTTTCCAGTGCTATTAGATATTACTCAAGCTACAGGAATTGCTTATAATACCTTTTCCATACCTACATCAGTATTAGTAGACAAAGAAGGTATAATAAGAGCTTATAGGCCTGGACTTATGAGTTATGAACAAATGGTAGAATTGCTAGATAATTTAAAATAAATTAGTATTAGTTAATAATAAAGCCTGTTTCAAACATACCCTTACGGGGTATATATAAAATAAAGTTATTAGGAGGATTTTGCATGAATGTAAATGTAACAGAAAAAGCTCAAGAAGAACTAAAAAAAATATTAGACAAAAAAGGCTCAGAAGGTAAAGCACTAAGAATATATATAGCAGGTGTTGGTTGAGGTGGCCCATCCTTTGGAATCGCTCTGGATGAGCAAAAAGAAAATGATGATATAACTACAGTTGGTGAATATAATTATCTAGTAGATATGGATTTAATAGATACCTACGGCACTTTTAATGTGGACTATGCAAGCGATTGGTTAAGAAAGGGCTTTCATATATCCCCAAACAGAGGCGGATCATCTTGTAGTTAAATAATCAGGGAGTAAAGTGTTACACTTTACTCCTTATTTAATTATACTCCTTAAATTGGATGTTTTTTAATGATTAATAAGAAGAAAAATGGATATATATATACTAGCATTTTAGGAGGAGTATAACATGATATATTTTACAAAAGAAGATATTCGAAAAGAAATGTCGAGCCTAAGAAATAAGCTGACTATAGAAGAAGTAGATTCTTTGAGTCAGAAAATCATTTTAACTTTGACTAAGTTGCCAATATTTAAAGAAAGTCAGAATATTATGCTCTACCTTAGCTTTGGAAAGGAAGTTGATACCTTTAAACTAATTGAGATATGTAAAGACCAGGGGAAAAAGGTATGGGCTCCATTTTGCAAAAGAGAAGGAAGGCAGATAATACCAACAATAATTAATAATGTTGAAGAGGATTTAGTTAGGAGTAGCTTTGGATATTTAGAGCCTAAAGAGGAGCTAGTTAATATCCAAAATACTCAAGAAGTTGATTTAATAATACTCCCAGGACTTGCATTTGATAGAGGCTGCTATAGACTTAGCTATGGTGGAGGGTATTATGATAGATTTCTTGGGAAACTAAATTTTTCAATACCAACTATTGGTCTAGTATATGATTTTCAAGTAATGAACTTAATGCCAATAGAAGCACACGATGTACCTGTGGACTATGTAATAACAGATAAAAAAATTTTAGTAAGAAATGATTAGAAAAAACAAAGATTTTTAGGGGGATTTTAATGGATAATAAAAAAAATACAAGCAAAGAGGAAAAAAACACACAAAAAAATGTATGCGAGGAATGTGGCAGTATAATGAAGCCGGAAAGTGGTTGCTTTGTTTGTCAAAACTGTGGATATAGCCCCTGTAGCATATAGAACAGACCGTAGACCTGAAAAATCTACGGTTTTCTTTTTATTAAATGACTAGATTTGAAGGGGAGATAGAATCTAGTCATTTAAAAAGTTTCCCTTTTCATATATAATGTAATTAGGTAATTATATTTGTATCCAGCCAAGTCCTATATACTAGAGATAAAGAACCATATAATATATAGCAATACAAAAACTATTAGTAGAGTAGTAAGCTTACATTTAGGTGAAAAACCTAGATTGTCCATAAGGAGGGAATATAATGAACGAAGCAGTAGACTTAAAGAGAGAGTACAAAATCTGCAATCTATGTAAGGGAAAATATTGTGCTCATAAGGTATCCATATTTTCAGTACTTACAGAAGAACAGCTAACGAAACTAACTGAAAAAATAGTACACAAGAATTTTAAAAAGGGTCAGATTATATTTTTTGAAGGAGATATTTCTGACAAGCTTTATGTAATAAATAAAGGAAAAATTAAAATATTTAAATATACTAGAGAAGGAAAAGAGCAAATACTTTACATCCTATCTGAAGGAGATTTTGTAGGAGATTTAAGTCTTCTTAAAAAAGATGAGTTTAAATTTAATGCAGAAGCCTTAGAGGATGCAAATATATGTGTTTTAGCAAAGGATGACTTTGACGACATGCTAAAGGAAAATCCCGAAATATCTATAAATATATTGCAGGTAGTTTATGATAGAGTAATTAAGCTAGAAAACCTTATACAAAGCTTAAGCACTAAAGATATAGAAGCCAGAATAGCAGGACTATTACTAAGCTTCGTAAAGGATTTTGGTATTCGCAAGGGCAATTTTATAGAGTTAGAACTGCCATTGAGCAGAGAAGATATAGCTAACTATATAGGAGTCACCAGAGAAACCATTAGCCGTAAGCTAGGAAGCATGCAAGACCAAGGAGTAATAGATTTAATAGGAAGCAAAAGGATAATCATTAAGGATATAGAAGAACTAGAATACATGACCACTTAAATATTTTAATCAAAGATTCATAAAGACAGAACAAAGCCCTCAAGCTAATTAGCTAGAGGGCTTTGCTATTCAAAACATACAGTGGGGTAATGTGAAATTAACTAAATTAAGATTTACATTCTATATTTTTCAAGATCTTCCTTAAATGCTTCAGAAACCTTCTTAAACTCATTGATATTTTCCATCATTTTTTCAAGTTCTGCAGCATAAGAAGTCATATTTGCACTTACTTCCTGAGAAGATGCAGAGTTTTCCTCAGCTATTGCAGCTAGGGATTCAATGTTCTCAGATACCTTATTAATATTTGCCGTTTCATCATCAAGATTTCTAATGGCATCTATTAAAGAGCTAGATACTTCTTTAACAGAGATTACAATAGAATGATTTATATCTGCAACATTAGAAAGCTTAGTATTTTCATTGCTTAGTATAGAATACTGGTCTTCAATTTGAGATACTACTGAGTCAATTTCTTTAATGAAAGACATTAAATTTGAATTAATATGTTGAACTGCATCCTTTGACTCCTCAGCCAGCTTCCTAATTTCATCTGCTACAACGGCAAACCCTCTACCTTGATCCCCTGCTCTTGAAGCTTCTATAGCAGCATTCAAAGAAAGTAAATTAGTTTGGTCAGCAATAACCTCCACAGTCTCAACTATTTTTGTAACATCCTTAGCTCTTTTTTGAAGAGAAAGGCTATTTCCTTTAACCTTTTCAAATTCAGCTAACATATTGTTTAAGTTAGAGGAAGTATTTTTGAGTTCATTGTAGCTATTTCCTATTCTATCAACTACATTTTCAAGCTCGTCTTTACTGTGATTTTCCGTATCAGATATTTTATTTAATGCGACAATATTGTTGTTTAGTAGGTATGCAGAGTTCTCAGTTTCTTCGGCCTGATTTATAGCTCCTGCAGCCACCTGTTCAACTACAGAAGATATTTCTCTTGAAGTATGGTTCATATTATTAGAGATTTCATTAAACTTATCACTAAAAACATTCAGCTCATCAGTCATACCCTTAAATCCAACAAAATCTTCCTTTAAAACATCCTTATACTCATTTATTAGTACATTTATATCCTCAAATAAGTCATTAGTGGATATATCATGGTCTTCAGAAAAATTAATTTCCTTTAAATTATTTAACTGAGAAACAATGCTTTTAGCAGGCGCCAAAAGTAGCTTTGTAACTATTGCTGGGACTAAAAAGCTTAAGGCCATAGTAAGAGCGGATAAATACCACTTATCTAAAATGCTATAAAGCAACAGATTAGGAACTCCAACAAGAACTAGGGAAGCAATAGCAACCTTGATTTCAAATTTTTTAATAAATCCAAAAGACAATAAGGTGTTGACTCTATACCTTTTATATTCATAGATTTGCTGTGGAAAAGTAATATGTATTTTAGTAAAAGAATCAGTTTTTTCTACTACATTTACATCGATATTCTCATTGTAATATTTAGCAGCTCCCATAAGCATGCCATTGAAATAGCCAAACATGCCTCTTTGTGATTCGTAGGTCATTTCTGCTACATTTCCCTTTATGGCCTTTATTCCCAATATAGGAGGTTTAGCTCCAGATATTCTCTCAGTTACAACCACATGTATATCGTACATAGCCTTTAAAAACGAATACAGATTCTTGTACTTAAAGAAACCAGGATAATCATGAGAGAAGGTAAGAATATTGTCCATTCCAATTTCTCCCCATGTGTCATTAGCAGATTTTCCAAGTTTTTTAGCAATAACATCTACAAAACCTCTAGCATAAGAATCTTCAACATCCTCCGTAGGCTTAAATATCTTATTGGGATTTAGACCGACTGCTGTCATAGCTTCATTTACTAAAGAATCACCGTAAATTTTTCTTGAGGTTTTAATCCATGCAGATACAATAGTTCCTTTCATAATGTAGGGATTGCCCCATTCACTCCTTTATTTGTAAACTACAATATAACTATTCCACATAAAGTGACATATTCCTTCTTTTTCTAATAAAAAATTCTAAACTTCATATTTTGTGGATATTAGTTGGAGACATAAGTCTGGGACACTTGGTGGCTTCTAACCTTTCCTTCAAATCATTCACAAGGACAGCTTTGTTTACATAATATATCATATATATTAATTATAGATTTTGATATTTGTAGAAATGTGTATCCTAGGGCATCCCCCATATTATGGGTACATTCACATATAGGTAAAAGCATTGGCGTAGATATTAGTGGTATTCCCATATACCTTGGGGACATTTCCGCATAGTTTGCAGATTTGTCCCCTGATATTGAAAGGGTATTATGGAGCTAAATTATTTATAAAAGCACAGATTAATAGCTTAAGTTCAACTTTAGGAGGTATTTTCATGTTATCTAATAACATTATATATATAAATGTTTTTTTTCATAGAGAGAATGAGATAGTACGTATGCCATTAGAAGAAGCAGTTAGGATGGCAGTTTTAGAACAAATAGAGCCTGGTTTTCATTATGAAATGATAAAGGTTCAAGGAATAATAGCTAGAACGCAGATATTGAGGCTTATGAGAGCCTATGATGGACCTGGCTGCTCTAAGCATAATGGATGTGACATATGTGATGAAGAGCATTGCATAAAGTTGTTAGACACTAATAGTTTAATTAATATATGGGAAAATGAGCATAAGGCTAAGTTGGAAATAGTAGATAAGGCCATAAAAGAGACAGAGGGATTGATTATGACCTTTGATAAAAAACCAATATATGCTAGAAGCCATCATACTTGTGGAGGGTCTACAGAAAACTCCGAAAGCATTATGTCAAGGGAAATTGTTTATCTAAGACGAGTACTATGCCATTATTGTACTAAATCCCCAAATTGGGATAATACCAAATCAATATCTATTGAAGAAATTGAAGAAAAATTAAATATAAAGTTTCCCTCTTTAAAACCAACCTTAAAAACTAGCATGGAAGACTTTTTTGATGATATTAAAAGAGACGAAAATGGTCGAGTTGTTAGCATAAAAATATCAGGCAAGGAATTTAAGGGAAGAGAGATGACAGAGCTATTGGGATTGGATTCTACAAAGTTTAGCTTTGCACCTACAGTAATAACCTTTGTCACTAGAGGAAAAGGAGATGGCTTAGGTCTTTGTCAATATGGAGCCAACGAAATGGCATCAGAGGGGAAGGATTACGAAGAGATATTGAAATATTATTTTACAGGTATCGAAATAAAGAAAATTGAGGTGCCATGTATAGAAAAACCCCTAAATGGAAGAATAATGATGTTAGATCCAGGTCATGGAGGTGAAAATAGCCAGGAATATATTGGAGTAAAGGGAACAAGTGAAAAAAAATTAGTTCTCAGTATTTCACAAAAGCTAAAACTATCCTTGGAAGAGCTAGGAGCAGAGGTTGTATTGACTAGAAATAAAGATGAGTATATATCATTATCCAACAGAGCACAAATGGCTAATAAACTACGACCAGATTTTTTTATTAGTATACATTTAAATGGATATGCTAACCCATCCATACATGGGTGTGAGATCTATTATTATCGAAGTGATAAAGCAAGTCATGCATTAGCAAAAACAATAATGAAAAACCTAACCAAAGACAAAGAAATACTTGATCGCGGCATAAAAATAGCTGACTTCTACCTGCTCAGAGAAGTTAATGTAGGCTCATTACACTTAGAGCTAGAATATATAACTAATCCTGAAAAGGAAATTAAATTAAATAATGAGGCCTATATTGACATGATCATATCTAGAATTAGGGATGGATTTATAGAATACTATAAATATTAGAAAAAAACCTATTTTAATTAGGCTTTGTAAGAAATTTGTGTTTGACAAGTACTAGTATTGTATAGTACAATGAAAAGTTACATTTGACAAAGAATCTCATATATGATAGTATAATATATGGATAACTGGAAAGAAGGTGATTGTTTGTTGGAAAAAAACTCTTTAGATAAAATAAGAGCAAATGTTGAAAATTGTGTGGGACAGAAAGTTAGATTAAAGGCTAACAAAGGAAGGAAGAAGACAACAATCAGGGAAGGAATCATCGAAAGCGCGTACCCTAGCATATTTGTAGTAAAGATTGACGGAGGATATAATTCTATAAGAAGAGTATCTTATAGTTATTCCGATATATTGACAGAAACAGTTGAAGTTACTCTTTGCAATGAGGAAACAAAGATTCAAATAAGCTAAAAAAGGGCTACCCATTGGGTAGCTTGATTGCTTTTAGGAGGTATGGATATGGATTTATGGTTTACGGAGGATCATACAGACTATGTTAAGTTTTCAATGAAAGTAAAGGAACAATTATTTTCAGGAAAAAGCCAATATCAAAAAATAGATATAATAGACACCTATGAATTCGGTAGAGTCCTAGTAATAGATGGATATCTAATGGTTACAGAAAAGGATGAATTCATATATCATGAGATGATTACTCATGTAGCAATGGCTGTGAACCCAGACATAAAAAAGGTTCTGGTCATAGGTGGAGGAGATGGAGGAACAGTTAGAGAGTTAACACGGTACAAGTCCATTGAAGAAATTCACTTGGTTGAGATTGACGGACTAGTTGTTGATGCTTCTAAAAAATATCTGGATTTCACATCAAACAAACTAGATGATAAGAGGGTAACACTTTACATAGAGGATGGAATCAAATTTGTAAAAGATAAAAAGGCCGTATACGACTTGGTAATAGTAGATTCCACTGACCCAATAGGACCAGGAGAAGGTTTGTTTACCACTAAATTTTATAAGGATTGCTATAGATCACTTACGGACAAGGGTATACTAATAAATCAAAATGAAAGCCCATATTACGCAGACACAGCAGAGCAGATGATAAAAGCTACTAATAAGCTTAAAAAGGTTTTTCCCATAGTAGAGGTATTTCAGTGTCATCTTCCCACATACGCATCAGGACATTGGATATTAGGTTTTTCATCTAAGGCCTATCATCCAACCAAAGATTTTGATGGTCAGAGATGGAAGCAAATAGGTCTAGAGACAAATTACTATAATACCAATATTCACATTGGTTCATTTGCACTACCTACCTATGTTAACAAAATGTTAGAGTAAAATATAAGCATGAACAAAAGACTAGTCAAATTTTGTTCATGCTTTACTCATTTAAACTTCTATTACTTCCTTAATGGACATAGAATTAAATAAATGTAATTATTTATTAATCTATTTAGTAATTTTTTGGGACATTGCAACATATTATTTTGCATAGGATTATATCAGTGTGATGTTTTAAAAGAATAACTTAAAGTCTAGATAAAGGGAGGAGGAATTGCATGGCAGTTGAACTTATCAAGGATTTACTTAAGATAGACCAAGTAGTGGGAAAAGATGAGATACAAGCACTAGTAGAGGGCGAAATAAGAGTGCCAGATACCAAGCCAAGAATTAAAAAGCTACTAAAAATAGATGGGGATGTAGAGGTAACAGGCACAAAAATAGCTAAAGGAAAAATTATAGTTAACGGAATAGTAAACTTTAATGTGCTATATAGTGCAGACGATGAGCTGCAGTCAGTTCATAGCTTAGAAGCAAGAACAGATTTTAGAGAAGAAATAGAGATCCAAGGAGTAAACGAAGGAGCAGCAACAGATATAAAGGCCAATGTTGAGCATATAGATTATGACCAAGATGGAGATGCATCTATATCAGTAAAAACCGTAATATCTCTTGCAGGTAAGGCAACTCATGATAACACAATAGATATCATTAAAGACATAAAGGGCTCAGAAGGAATACAAGTATTAAAAGAAAGCATAAGATACAATGATGTAATGGGTACTAACACTTCATCTACATTAATAAAAGAAGCCTTTGAACTAGAAGAGCAAATGCCAGATATTATAGATATTCTTAGAATTGACACAAAGGTATATGAAAGTGAAACAAAGGTTGTAGAGGATAAGGTTATAGTAGCAGGTCTAGTAGCATGTTCGATTATGTATTTTGGTGATGATGATGAAAACAAGGTGAACTATATTAATCATGAAATACCATTTACACATTTTGTAGAGCTACCTGGTGCATTAAAAGACATGAGCTGTGGCTTAAAGCTTACTTCATTGGATACTAACTTTGAAGTAAAAGAAGATATAAATGGATCCCTTAGAATAATTGACATAGAGTCCACAGTGAAGGTTAATGCAAAGGCATATAGACAGGTAGAAAAGGAAGTGGCAATAGATACTTATTCTACCAACAAAATCCTAGATATTAAAAAGCAAGAAGTAGTAGTATCAGAAAGCATAGGTCAAAGCACCTCTAAGGAAACCATAAGAGGAGTTTTAGAGGTTGGCAATGAAATCATCAGAAGTATCTACAATATAAGTGGAAAATCTTTGATCACGGATTACAAAATAATGGAAGGCAAAGTGATTGTGGAAGGCTTATTGGAAGTTGACATGCTTTATCAAATTGAAGAGAATGACGAGATAAAGGATACAAGACAAGATATCCCATTCAAAACCTATGTAGATATAGAGCAAGTAGAAGATGAACTTGATATAGAAGTAAGCAATGACCTAGAACAAATTAGCTATAAAAGAATTAATAGTCGAGAAGTAGAGCTAGAAGCAACTGTAAACAATTATGTTTCCGTAAATAGAATAAAAAAGATAAATATAATTACAGAGGCAATAGACACTGGAGACACAATAGACAGGGTTTCCAGACCAAGCATCACAATATATATAGTACAAAAAGATGATACAATATGGGATATAGCAAAGAGGTACAATACAACAGTAGAGGACATAATAAAAGCAAACGACATAGTATCTCCTGAAAACATAATGCCAGGAGAAAAGATAATAATTGATAAAAATGTAAGCTTTGACCTATAATTAAAAATAGCCTAAGGGAAACCTTAAGGCTATTTTTATGTGTATTTTGTATTTTGAATATATTATACTATAATATAGAAGAGAAAAGGATTTATATGAAATATACACTCACAGTTTCGAACATGAATAATTCTATAGCTCATTCCGATAAAAAATCCTACAACTTGCAAACTCGCTCTGCTCAAACAGTGCAAGTTGCTTAACGGATTTTCATCTCCATTCACTAAGAATTATAGTCATGTTCTGAAAATGTTCGCTTAATATTTCATATAAATCCCGGGAACGCAGAAAGGATAGGAGAACATCATGAAAAAAATAAAAATAGACGCCCACGCAAAAATAAATTTATCATTAGATGTACTTAGAAGAAGAGAAGATGGCTATCACCAGCTTGAGATGATAATGCAGCAACTAGCCCTAAAGGATATAGTTACTATAGAAGAAAAAGAATCAGGATTTACAATAGACTCTAATTCAAAAGAAGTACCATTAGACACTTCTAATTTAGCATATAAGGCTTATAATACAATAGCAGATATGTTTAATATAAGAAGAGGAGTTCACATATATATAGAGAAGAACATACCAATAGCAGGAGGGCTCGCAGGAGGAAGCACAGATGCAGCAGCAGTATTAAAAGGGCTGAACGCCTTATGGAAGCTAAGGCTTAGTGAAGACCAGCTAATGGATATAGGCTTAAGGCTTGGTGCAGACGTGCCCTACTGTATTATGGGAGGAACTGCATTAGCAGAAGGTATAGGAGAAAAGCTTACTAGAATCAAAAGATTTTCCCATAGACATATACTAATTGCAAATCCAGGCTTTAATATATCAACTGCATATGTATACAATAACCTTAAATTAGATAAAATAAATGATAGACCAGAGACAGAGCTTTTATTAAGACATATAGAAAATGGAGATACAGACCTTGTAGCTAAGGCAATGAAGAACGTATTAGAAACAGTAACAATTAAAGAAAACCCTATTCTAAATAAAATAAAAGAAGAGATGCTTAGGAGTGGAGCTATGGGAAGCCTTATGAGTGGCAGTGGACCAACTATTTTCGGGATATTCAAATCACCAAAAGACCTAGCCAGATGTGAAGAAAAACTAAAGCACAGTATTAAAACAGTTTTATCAACTAAAACTGTTTAAGGAGGAAAAGAGAATGACTATAGATTTAGATAAACTAAACCTACATGACTATAAGCCCTTAAGAGAAATAGTCTTTGAATCCATAAGAGAAGCAATATTATATGGTAGATTAAAGCCAGGAGAGCGAGTCATGGAAATTCAATTAGCAGAAAAGCTTGGTGTAAGCAGAACTCCAGTAAGAGAAGCCATAAGAAAACTTGAACTAGAAGGACTATTAATAATGGAGCCTAGAAAAGGAGCCTATGTAGCAGATGTTTCATTGAAGGATGTAGTAGATGTATTAGAAGTTAGATCATCCTTAGAAGGCTTAGCTGCATCCCTTGCAGCCACTAGAGCAAGTGAAGAAGAGATAGAACTACTAAAGGAAAAGTCCATGGAATTTAAAGAGTGTATAGAGATTAATGATGTCCAAGGAATGATAGCCAAGGATACAGAGTTCCATGAAACTATATTTAAGGCTGCAAAAAATAAGAAACTAACATCTATCATAGAAAGTCTAAGAGAGCAGGTACAAAGGTTTAGAGTGACTTATTTTACTGAATACAATATGACAACATACCTTGCACAGGAGCACCATAATGTCCTAGAGGCAATAGCAAGCAGAGACCCAGAAAAATCGAAGGAATATGCACAGAGGCACATAGTAAACATTGAAAAATTTATAGTATCTCGTGTAAAAGATAATTTCAAGAATGATGGTGCCAATAAGATATATGAGGAATGAGGGATATGATAAATTGTGTAATACTTGCAGGAAGTGAAGATGATCAGCCAGGTTATTTAAGAAATAAAGCATTTATTAAGTTAATAGGCAGACCAATGATTAATTACGTAATAGATGCACTTAAAGCATCTAATTGCATAGAAAATATAGCTGTGGTAGGGGACAAAAATCAACTTCTAAGTCTTGCTACAGATGTAGATATGATCATAGATAATAATGGAAGTATGCTGGACAACATAAAAGTAGGAGTTAACCATTTTGCAGAAGACTCAATGATTCTCATATCCACCTGTGATATACCACTATTAACTGGAGAAGCAGTGGAGGATTTCGTAAAGAGGGCATTAGAAACTAAGGCAGATATATGCTATCCCATTATAAATAGAAAAACCTGTGAACTAGCATATCCAGAGTCCGTAAGAACATATGCAAGTCTAAGAGAGGACCAATTTACAGGTGGGAATTTGTTCATGCTAAATCCAGCCATATTAGATAAAAGTATATACATAGCTGAGCAAATGATAAGCTATAGGAAAAGTCCAGCAAAAATGAGCAAGGTATTAGGTATACCATTTCTCATAAAGCTAGCCACAGGAAAGCTTACTATAGGAGACATAGAGAGTAGGGCCTCTAGGCTTCTTAACATACGTGCAAAGGCAATAATATCAGACTATGCGGATATAGGAAATGATATAGATAAACCTGAACATGTGCAAGTAATAGAAAAATACATGAAGAAAAACACAGGATGCATTTAGAAAATGCATCCTGTGTTTTTTTGCATAAAATGTAGACTGTTGGCAAACATTATATCTATAGTTCATTAGCTTAAGGAGGGACTCATTAATGACATTAAGAGAAGTTCTTGTATATAATATAAAGCCTTTATTAACAGGTTATCTAATATTTTATTTTATCTTAACGGGGCTATTTGTTTTAGTAATAGATAGAAGAGAATTAAAAAGAGCAGGGAAAAAGAAAGATGCAAAGCTAGCAAAGGGCATAGGTATGGCCTATATAATAGTGGGGCCAATACTATACATTATAGGCAGAATTATTTAAGGAGGCATAGTAATGGGTCTTTTCAATAGATTCTCAAAAAAGAAAGTTGGAGAAAAAGATAGTATGAAAAAAGAAAAAAGTGATATTGAAAAAGAAAAAAACAATGCTGAAAAAAAGATATCACCGTCAAAATGTCTAGAAGAGAATCTAAAATGTATGAAAGAAATCTTCAAAGATTGTGAAGATGTGATTTTTAGAGACTTTAAAGTAGGAGAGCGGCAGTCAGAGGAATTTGTAGCCATACAGATAGATGGATTAGCAAGTAAGGATATTATAAATGATTATGTTTTAGAGCCACTAATGCTAGAAGTCAGAAAAATAGAGCCAGAGGATGTTAAAAAAAAACTATTTAAAATAACAAAAGAAGGAGTCATTTCAACCATAGAAATAAAGGAAGTCTATGACTTACAAGAAGCCGTGGTCAATATATTATCAGGAGAAACGGCTTTATTGGTAAATGGCTATGACAAAATACTTATCATAGGTTCAAAAGGACCGCCAACAAGAGGCGTGTCCCAAGCAGAATCAGAGACTGTAGTAAGAGGTCCTAGAGATGGATTTGTAGAAGTCAGTAGATTTAACTCAGCACTTATTCGAAGAAGAATAAGAGATCCCAAGCTAAAACTAAGAAATATGCAGGTTGGAGAAAGATCAAAAACAGATATAGCAGTGTTGTATATAGAGGATATAGCAAATCCGCACTTAGTAAAGGACATAATTAGAAAAATTGAAAAAATCAAAATAGATGCTATACTAGAAAGTTCATATATAGAGCAGCTTATAGAAGATAATCATTTTTCGCCATTTCCCCAAATGCAAAACACAGAAAGACCAGACGCAGCAGCTTCTGCACTTTATGAGGGACGTGTAGTCATTATTGTTGACAATACTCCATTCTGTATAATAGCTCCTGCTACAATGATGACATTTTTACAGTCTTCAGAAGATTTTTACCAAAGATGGGCCATAGTTTCCCTTTCTAGGATGATTAGATACCTAGCAATATTAATTTCCTTATTAGGACCTTCACTTTATATAGCAATAGTCTCATATCATCCTGGGCTATTGCCTACAAGGCTTGCACTTTACATAGGCGCCAGCAGAATTAATGTGCCTTTTCCAGCTTTCATAGAGGCATTTATCATGGAAATAACCATAGAGCTTTTAAGAGAGGCAGGATCACGTATGTCAGGTCCAATAGGTACAACCATAAGTATAGTAGGAGGTCTGGTCATAGGTCAGGCAGCAGTAGAAGCAGGAATAGTAAGCCCTCTAATGGTTATAGTAGTAGCAGTTACAGCAATTGCATCATTTATGATACCAAACTATGGATTTGCATCAGCCTTCAGGATATTGAGATTTGTAGTAATGGTTCTTGCCTCAGTACTTGGACTATATGGAATAATGCTAGGACTGATTATAATAACCACTCATTTAGTTAAATTGACTAGTTTTGGAGTGCCATATATGACCCCTTTTACCACCCTAGGGAGAACAATATCTGATTTAAAGGACACAGTCATAAAGATGCCACTAATTGTAATGCGAGAAAGGCAAAAACTAACTCGCTTACAAGATAAAATTAGACTTTCCCTTGAAGAGGAAAATGGTAATGGAGATGATAAAAATGTACGGAAAAAACAATAAGATTTCCAATCTGCAAGTTGCTTTCCTAATGGGTCACACAATAATTGGGGTAGGTATACTATCATTACCTAGTACCTTGGCAGAGGTTCTTGGCACTTCAGGTTGGGTTGCCGTGGTAATAGCTGGAGCTATAGCCATCATACCTGTTACTATGATAAGTAAATTAATGGCCATGTATGAAGGGAAAAATATATTTGAGATAAGTAGCCATATTATTGGCAGACCTCTAACATATGTAGCTTTGACATTGGTGATTATAGATGCATTAGGACAAGGGGCCTTTGTTACTAGAATATTTGGAGAAGTAATAAAGATGTTTCTCTTATTTTCCACACCTCTTGAAGTAATTTTATTAACTATGCTTTTAACAGTTGTTTATACAGTTAGAAGCGAAGTAGAGGGAGTAGCCAGGTTTTCTATGATAGTTATCCCATTTATAGTAATCCCAATATTAATAATGAGTACTGTGCTAATACCAGACTTAGATTTCACTAATTTATTACCTATCTTCAAAGTCAACCCTGTACAGATATTTAACTCAATACCCTCCATTTTCTTTTCCTTCGGAGGAATTGAACTATTGCTGATATATATGTATTATTCAAAGAATCCTAAATCTGCTTTAAAATACAATATTGGAGTCGTTATAGCAGTTACAGTCTTGTATCTGTTTTCATTCTTTATCTCACTTGCAAGATTTGGAGAAAAGGGTCTGGCAGCTCAGCTTTGGCCATTACTATCCTTATCAAAAGCCATACAATTTCCTAGTGCTTTTATAGAAAATGTAGAGGGAATAATAATGGCTATATGGGTAATTATAGCCTTTACAACATTGATGTCTACCATGTTTTCAATGACAGTATTATTAGGAAAAATGTGCAAGGTAGAAGAAAGCAAATATTTTACCCTACCCCTATTGCCCCTAATCTATTTCCTCTCCCTAATACCTGGAAATGTGGTGCTAATATATGATTTTATACAGGTATTTACTTATATCTTCGGGACATTTGCTCTGCTACTTTATCCCACGGTATTATATACCTTAGCAGTGTTAAAAAGGAAAGGAGAAGCAAAGAAAAATGAAAACA
Organism: Tissierellales bacterium; assembly: GCA_041655135.1. Classification (GTDB taxonomy): domain Bacteria; phylum Bacillota; class Clostridia; order Tissierellales; family Proteiniboraceae; genus Proteiniborus. The sequence goes on along the minus strand of JBBAFY010000012.1, from coordinate 28,749 downwards.
CAGTATAGGCTATTTATTATATTATGTCTGTCAATTTTACTAACGGGATGTTGGGATTTAATAGAAATAAATCAGTATTTTTTTATATCTGCAATTGGAATTGATATGTACAAGAAAGAGGAGAACCCTATTGAAGAGGATGAAAAAGAGGAAATAAATAAAATAGCACAAGAGGATAGATTTATCATTACCTATTCTACTCCAGATTTAAGGGCAGTGGGGAAGAATGCAACAAGTGATGAGCCTAGAATCATCATGTCAAGTATAAGTAGTAACTTCTATGAAACAACAAAGGAATTAGCAACCAGGACAAATAGAAACTTTACATTCACACATACAAAAGTGGTTATAATTGGAGAAGAAGTAGCTAAAAATCAAAATTACATGAAAGAGATATTTGATAACATGGGTAGGCATGAACAGTTAAGTAGAAAGACATCTGTACTTATAGCAAAAGGAGAAGCAAAGGAAGTAATGAAAATAGAGGATCCTTTTGAGCCTGTGACAGGATATCTAGTAAATCAAATTACAGAGAAAAAGCAAGGGGGAGCCAGATATAGTGATATGGTTTTAGAAGAAATATTAACAGAACTTTATTTCAATGGCGATGTGCTTATGCCAAGAATTGTACCAGGAAAAGGAGAGATAAAGGTTGCAGGCACTGGAATAATAAAAGATTTTAGGCTTATAGGATGGTTAGGAGAGATAGAAACCATAGCAGCCATGTTTTTGCTGGATAGAGTCAATACTGCATTAATTAATATTAAATATTTAGACACCATACTACCCTATATAATTACCAATACCAAAACAAAGACCCATCTAGCAGTGGAAGAAGGCAAGATAAAATACATTGCAAATATAGATACAGAAGGCTATATGCAGCAATATATATTAGACGCTGAGGATAAGCTAACAGATCAAAGATCAATAACAGCTATAGAAAAACAAGTAAAAGATACTTTGGAAAAACAAATAAAAGCAACATTTAATAAATTGCAAAAAGAGTTTAAGGTAGATGCCTTAGGACTAGGCCGCCATATTAGAAAATTTAAACCTGACCTATGGGATGAAGTAGAAGATAACTGGGATGACATTTTTGAAAACATAGAGTTTGAAGTAAATGTAGATGCAAGATTAAGAAGAATTGGAATGACTAAGTAAAATTTTTGCCTTTTATGTTTAAAATAATCAATAATTGCTAATACTAAAAATGCAATGAAGATGGTTCCTTTTGCACCAAACTAGGGCAACAATTGCAGTTATGCATTAAGGATTAGGAACGGGGGAGAGGAGAAAATGAGATTCATAAAGAACAGAAAGTGGATATTGATTGCAAGTATAATAATTGTGGCACTAGCAGCATTTGCAAATTACATATTTAGTTTAGAAGATAGCCTAGTATTTAAAAATAAGCTCATAAGATTACATGTATTAGCTAACAGTGATTCACCAGAAGATCAAGAATTGAAGCTAAAGGTAAGAGACAAGATAATAGCTAGTATGAACCATAAGCTTAAAGACTCAAGCTCCATTGGAGAAACCAGAGAAATAGTAAAGAATAATATTGAAGAAATAAAGGAACTAGCCTTAGAAGAAATAAAACTAAATGGAAAAGAATATGATATAGGGGTATCTCTTGACAACCAAGACTTTCCTACAAAATCCTATGGAGGCTTTACATTACCAGCAGGTGAATATGAAGCACTAAGAGTAGTTATAGGAGATGGGAAAGGACAAAACTGGTGGTGCGTAATGTTTCCGCCACTGTGCTTCATAGATGTGACAAACGGGTTAACAGATGGGAAAACAAAAGAAGAGCTAAGAAAAGTTTTAACAGAAAAAGAGTTCAATTTTATAACTAGTGCCAAAGACCAAGGAGAAACACCAATAATTCTAAAATCAAAGTTCTTGGACCTATTAGAAAAAGGAAAAATTCAATTTGCAAAGATTTTTATAGCTGACAGACGCTAATGTTTGTCAGCTTTATTATTTCTCCACTTTAAATTACTTGCATAAATATAACTGCTTTTACAGAAAATAAGACTAATCCATATTAATTAATACAAGATAGGAGAGGAGGAAAAACTTGAAAAGATTAGTTTTATTTTTAAGCATCCTAATTATAATAACATTTACTGCAGGCGCCTACCATATAAACGAAAGCACACAATCAGTCCAGGCAAAAGAGTATTCAGAGCTGCAAGAAGGAAACCTATATTGGGGTTCACGAGGAGAAAAGGTGAAGCAAGTGCAATCCAGACTTTCGGATTGGGGTTACTTAACAGGTGCAGTTGACGGAATATACGGAGCAGATACATATAGAGCCGTTAGAAGATTTCAAAGAGCTCATGGATTGGCAGAGGATGGAGTAGTAGGAGCAGCAACAGCAAAAGCAATAGGTGTTTCATTAGGAAGTCCACCAGCAGCTCAAGCTAGCACAGGGCTAAGTAGAGAAGGAGACGCATATCTATTAGCCAAAGCTATACATGGAGAGGCCAGAGGAGAACCTTATATAGGAAAAGTAGCAGTAGCAGCAGTCGTAATCAATAGGACTAGAAACCCTTCGTTTCCTAATACAATAGCAGGTGTTATTTATCAGCCTCTAGCATTTACAGCAGTAGCCGATGGCCAGATAAATCTAGAACCAGATGCAGAATCCATAAAGGCTGCAAGAGATGCATTAAACGGATGGGATCCAACCTATGGATGCAACTATTATTGGAATCCGGCAACTGCTACAAGTAAATGGATATGGTCAAGATCAGTAGTTATTAAAATAGGTAAGCACTGGTTCGGAAACTAGGGAGGTGAAAACATATGAATAGAAGAGGAATAACCTCTGCCATATTAGCCATAACGCTTTTGGCAGTAGGAGTTTGGGGTGCATATCAATACCAGCTTAAAAAAGATTTTGAAATAGCTTTGAATAATGAATATCAAAGACTGCTACATGATACAAAAGCTCATGTATCTAATGTTCAGGTTGCTATGTCTAAGGCCCTTTTATCTGATTCATTAGATCAAAATGTACTTTTGCTCTCACAGATAATGCAGCAGGCCACCTTAGCTCAAGATAAATTAGGGCAATTACCAGTAAGTCATAGTGACATAAGTAAAACTGAAAAATATTTGACTCAGGTATCGGATTATAGCTATTCTCTCATAAAAGGACACTTAGATGGAAATGGAATGGATAATAAGCAAAGACAGGCAATGACTAAGCTTCAAGATTATTCCCAGTACTTAACAAATGAGCTTTCAGCAATACAGGATAAAATAATGTCAGGGCAAATGACCATAGGCAGAGTGGCTCAAAAGGAAAGAGAAAGCTTAAGAGATACTAATAAGGACATGTTAAATACAAGTTTAGTTAAATTTGAAGAAACAATGACACAATACCCAGAGCTAATATATGATGGACCTTTCTCAGATCAAATCATTAATATGAAACCTAAAGGCTTAGCTAGTAAAAAAGTAAGCAAAGAAGAGGCTAAAGAAATAGCAGAGAACTTTTTAGGCAATAAAAGAAACCTAACCCTAACAATGTTTGAAGAGGGAGACCAGTTAGATGACATAGCTAAAATACCCTCCCATACCTTTAGTGTATTTACAGCCAATGATAACAAGAAGCCAGCTGGGTATATCAGTGTAAGCAAGCAAGGAGGGCATATAGTGTGGATGAACAATATAAGGAGCGTAAGTGGCATCAGTTTATCCATTAAGCAAGGCCAAGACAGAGCATTGAAGTTTCTAAAAGAAAAAGGATTCAATAGTATGGAGCCAAATTATTCATTAAGATATGACGGTATAGGAGTATTTAACTTTGCATATAAGGAAAATGACATAACAATATATTCAGATTTAATAAAGGTTAAAGTAGCCCTAGATAATGGCGAAATAGTTGGCTTTGAGGCAGCAGCATATTTACACGCCCATCATGACAGAGAAATACCAGAGCCTCAAATAAGTCAAGATGAAGCTAGGAGCAAGGTAAGATTAGATTTTAATATAGATAGCATAAGACTGGCTATAATTCCAAAAGGCTCAAAAGAAGTGCTATGCTACGAGTTTAAAGGGAAATATAAAGAAAATGACTTCATAGTATATATCAATGCATTAAACGGAAAAGAAGAACAAATATTGCAAATAATAAAAGATGAGAATGGAACATTAACATTCTAGAATAAAGGAATGAGTCGGAACACAATAACCGACTAAAATCAGAGGGACGTTTTTTCGTCCCTTTAGTTTTGTTTTTGGTTTGTGCAATTATTTGGTTTTTATATTTCCATATATTTTGAAATAGCCTTTTTTATCTTTTTATCATATAATATATATAATATATTTACGTGTTAGGCAAGGAGGAACTTTTATGGATAATAGACCAATCGGAATATTCGATTCAGGCATAGGTGGACTTACAGTACTTAAGGAGATAGCAGAACAACTACCTTTTGAGGATATAATATACTTTGGAGATACAGCAAGAATACCATATGGTACAAAATCTAAAGAGACAGTAATAAAATATTCACTTCAATGTGCAAGATTTTTATTAAGTAAAAATGTAAAAGCAATAGTAATAGCATGCAATACAGCAAGTGCTTTAGCTTATGAGGAAACATTTAAGGCCATTAATGTTCCAGTATTAGGAGTAATACAACCTGGCGCAAATGCAACAACTTCCATAACAAAAAACAATAAGATAGGTGTAATAGGAACATCAGCAACCATTAATAGTGAAGCATATCAAAGTGCCATAAGAAAACTAAACAAATCATCAGAAGTAATAGGCGTTGCTTGCCCCCTATTTGTTCAAATAGTAGAAGATGGCTGGGAAGACACAGATGTGGCACAAATAACAGCAGAAAAATATCTTATGGAGCTAAAGGAGCATAAGGTAGATACATTGGTATTAGGTTGTACTCACTATCCAATTTTAAGATATACACTTTCAAAGGTCATGGGAGAAAAGGTATCCTTAGTAAATCCAGCCTTTGAAACAGCCAAGGAAATAAAAAACCTATTAAAGCAAAATAATTTATTATCAGATAGAAAAGAGAAGCCAGTATATAATTATTATGTTAGTGATGATCCAGAAAAGTTCAGAAGAATTGGTGGAAATATAATGAATAGAAACATTGTAAATATAGAGAAGGTTGATATAGAAAATCTGTAGGGGGAGATGTATTGAAAGACGTAATGCTAAAAATAAAAGGCAAGCAGACAAATACAGAAGGCGAAGAAAACGTAATAGAGCTAATTACAGAAGGGAAGCTATACACTAAAAATGGCTCATATTATTTAGTATACGATGAAACAGAAATATCAGGAATGGAAGGATCTACTACAACATTGAAGATACAAGGACACAAAATATCAATGAAAAGATTTGGGAGCAATTCATCTAGTCTCATATTTGAAAAGGGACATAATTATACAGCAGAATATATGACAGCCTATGGAGATATGACATTAGAAGTACTGACAGAAAATCTAGCTGTTAATATATCAGAAACAGGAAAAGGAAATATTGATTTATTATACAAGCTAAATTTATCAGACAATATATCAAGTAACAACCACCTAACTATAGATATAATGTAAAATTTATTCTTGATTTGTATACTTATTGAATGATATTATATAATTAAATATAGAAACTAGGTCAAAGTCTTTCTTTGACCTTAATATTTAAAAGAAACGCCCAATTTTAAGCGCTAATGCCGAAAAATATGCAGGAGGTCTTATATGATAGACAAATTAATAAGAGAAAATATATCAGAAATACTTGATTATGTACAAGAAGGTATCCATATCATAGATAATACAGGGAATATAATATATTATAATAAATTTGCACAGAAAATAGATGAGATAGACAGGGAAAAAGCAATAGGCAGGCATATACTTGAGATATATCCTTCTCTTTCCCATGACACAAGCACCCTATTAAAAGCAATTAGAACAGGAAAACCAATATTTGATGTAGAGCAGACCTTTGTAAACTATAAAGGAGATAAAATAACTACCATAAACTCGTCTATACCTATTAAAACAAGTGGAGTCATAGTAGGAGCTCTTGAAATATCAAAGGATATTACAGAAGTTAGAAAGCTATCAGAAAAAATAGTAGAACTGCAAAGAGAGCTCTATAGTACAGATAACAATGACAAACAAAAAGAAAAAAGGACAGCCGGCTTTACCTTTGTAGACATAATAGGGCAAAATGCGGAGATGTTAAAGCTTAAGTCCCTTGCACTCAAAGCAGCTGCAACATCTTCTCCAGTAATAGTATATGGGGAAACAGGAACAGGAAAAGAATTATTTGTGCAGTCAATACATAATGCTAGTCCCAGAAGAAACAAGCCCTTTATTGCTCAAAACTGTGCAGCACTGCCAAGTAACCTACTTGAAGGAATACTGTTTGGAACAGTAAAAGGTGGGTTCACAGGAGCAGAAGACAGACCAGGACTATTTGAAGTAGCAGATGGAGGAACCCTTTTATTAGACGAGATTAACTCAATGCCATTGGACCTTCAAGCCAAGCTATTAAGAGTGATTCAGGAAAAGACAGTAAGGAGAGTAGGGGCAATAAAAACTACTAAAGTAGATGTAAGAATAATTGCAGCAACAAACATACATCCAGAAAAAGCAATAGAGGATAGGCTTCTAAGAAAGGACCTATACTATAGACTAAACGTAGTATCACTATACATCCCAGAGCTTAAAGAAAGAACAGATGATATCCCTAGACTTACAGAGTATTTTATACAAAAATACAATAGGATTTTAAGTAAAAGCATAAAGAAAATAGATCCCGAAGTATGGGAGATACTTATGACCTACAATTGGCCCGGCAATGTAAGAGAGCTAGAGCATCTAATAGAGGGTATATCAACCATATACGACACAGAAATCATAAAACTAGAACACCTCCCATCCCAATTATTAACCCCAGGAAGACAAGGGGACGGTTCTCTTGTATCAAAATATAGGGGCTCCTATTTGCCCTTAGAGGGAAAACAAGGAGATGTCTCATTAAAAACAGCCCTAGAATCCATGGAAAAAGATATGATTAAGAATGTACTCATAGCTACAGACTGGAATATTACTCATACAGCAGAGCAATTAGACCTACCAAGGCAGACATTACAATATAAAATAAAGAAATATGGATTAAGAGACTAGCAGAACAAATCAGCGCCCATTATTGGGCAACAAATAAGAAAGAGAGCCTAATATTAACAAAGCTCTCTTATTTTATTGTTATTTGGGGATCATATTTGACAAACTTCTGGGAAAATAGACAAGAAAACATGTGTTAAAAATTTGGCATAATTATTGCAATATATTAATTTGGTAGATAAACATGAAAATATGCTAGTTAAAATCAATTATTTAACAATCTTACATAAAAGCAAACAAACATAAAGGGAGGAATTATTAATGAGAAAAGGATGTCCATACGGAACACACAGAGTTATTGAGCCAAAAGGGGTACTGCCACAACCAGCATTAAGAATTGACAACGACATGGAGATTTACGACAATGAAATACTTATAGACGTACAGACTTTAAATGTTGATTCAGCTAGCTTCACTCAAATAAAAGAAGAAGCTGGTGGAGACATTGAGAAGATCAAAGGAATAATGAGAAACATAGTAGCTACAAAAGGAAAGCATCAAAACCCAGTAACTGGTTCAGGTGGAATGCTAATTGGTACAGTAGAAAAAGTTGGCCCAGCATTAGAAGGCAAAACAGATTTAAAGGTAGGAGACAAAATAGCTACTCTAGTTTCCCTATCACTTACACCACTTAGAATAGACGAAATCCTTGAAGTTAGAAAAGATATAGACCAAGTAGATATTAAAGGTAAGGCAATACTATTTGAAAGTGGTATATATGCAGTTATACCTAGTGATTTGCCAGAAAATCTTGCTCTATCAGTACTTGACGTAGCAGGAGCACCAGCTCAAGCAGCTAAGCTAGTAAAGCCTGGAGATTATGTAGTAGTAATAGGTGGAACAGGTAAATCAGGAATGCTTTGCCTACATGAAGCAAAGAAAAGAGTAGGAGTAACAGGAAAAGTAATATGCGTAGGTAGTACAGATAAGAGCGTAGCTAGAGCAAAATCAGCTAATCTAGCAGATGAATACATCAAGGTAGATGCTACAGATGCACTAGCATTACATGATAAAGTAAAGGAACTAACTAATGGAAGAATGGCGGACATTACTATTAACTGTGTTAATATACCAAACACAGAAATGACAAGTATACTAGCTACAAGAAATGAAGGGCTGATTTACTTCTTCAGTATGGCAACAAGCTTTACAAAGGCTGCATTAGGCGCAGAAGGTGTTGGCAAAGACGTTACAATGATAGTAGGAAATGGCTACACAAAAGGACACGCAGAAATAGCATTACAAATAATGAGAGAAAGCGAAACCTTAAGAAAGCTCTACACAGAGCTATATGCATAAGTAGGATAAGATCGGGACAAGTGAGACAAGGGGAGGTTTCCTCTGTCTCATGATTTATCTTCATTGTACCATTAAAAAGGGAGGTTTTAAATGTGAAATCTTATAAAAATATTGATCTATGGAAAAACGTTTCCCAAGAAGACTGGAATGATTGGGGATGGCAGGTTAGAAATAGAATTACTACTGTAGAGGATCTAAAAAAAGTAGTAAACCTAACAGAAGCAGAAGAAGAGAATATTGGAGAAACACTTAAGAAATTCAGAATGGGAATAACACCATATTATGCATCATTAATGGATAAGGATAATCCAGAATGTCCAGTTAGAAAACAGGCAATACCTACAATATTAGAAACACATCTAGGGGCAGCAGATATGGAAGACCCACTTCATGAAGATACAGATTCACCAGTTCCAGGACTTACTCATAGATATCCAGATAGAGTGCTTATGCTTATTACAGACCAATGCTCAATGTACTGCAGACATTGTACAAGAAGAAGATTTGCAGGACAGCAAGACTCTGCTATGGGAATGGATAGAATAGAAGCATCAATAGAATATATAAGAAATACACCACAAATCAGAGACGTACTCCTTTCAGGGGGAGATGCACTCTTAGTATCAGACGAAAGATTAGAGTCAATAATAGCTAAATTAAGAGAAATACCTCATGTAGAAATTATCAGAATAGGTACACGTGTACCAGTAGTACTACCACAGAGAATCACAGATAATTTAGTAAATATGCTTAAAAAATATCATCCAATATGGCTAAACACTCACTTTAATCATCCAAAGGAAATAACAGAGGAATCAAGAATGGCCATAACTAAGCTAGCAGATGCAGGGATACCGTTAGGCAATCAATCAGTTCTATTAAGAGGGGTCAATGATTGCGTCCATATAATGAGAGATCTAGTTCATGGACTAGTTAAAATGAGAGTTAGACCTTACTATATTTATCAATGTGACCTATCAATGGGAATAGAGCACTTCAGAACCACTGTTTCAAAAGGAATAGAGATAATAGAAGGACTTAGGGGACATACATCAGGATATGCAGTACCTACATTTGTAGTAGATGCTCCAGGAGGAGGAGGAAAAACTCCAGTAATGCCAAACTATGTAGTATCAATGTCACCAAATAAAGTAGTATTAAGAAACTTCGAAGGTGTCATTACAACATATACAGAGCCAGAAGTCTACAGCGATAATTGCAATTGTCCAGTATGCAAAGGAGAAAGACAACACAAACTAACAGGAGTAGCAGGATTGTTACAAGGCAATAGAGTAGCGCTAGAGCCTATGCAGCTTGAAAGAAGAGAAAGAGCCAAAGGTAAATTGTAGGGGCATCCATTGACCGTCAGACTGAGCAATCTGCTAACCGCAACGATTTGATAGAGGAGAGAAATAATATGTCCTTAATAGAGCTACTACACCCACAACACAAAATAATATCCATAGTAGGAATGGCAAAAAATTCAGGTAAAACAGTTACCCTAAACAAAATAATAGAAGAAGCAATAGAAAACTCAATAACTCTAGGACTAACCTCAACAGGTCGAGACGGAGAAAGCCAAGACATAGTTACCAAAACAGAAAAGCCTTCCATCTATGTAGAAGAAGGAACCCTCATAGCAACAGCTACAGAAACTCTAGAATTAGGAGATGCTAAAATAGAGATTTTGGACATTACAGACTACAACACTCCGCTAGGAAAGATAGTCATAGGCAAAGTAAAAGAGAGAGGATATATACAATTAGCAGGACCCCAGACTAACAAAGGCATCAGAACAGTGGCAGAGATTATGCTAAACCTTGGTGCTCAATTAGTCCTAATAGACGGGGCAATAAATAGAATTGCATCAGCCTCTCCGTCAGTATCAGAAGGAGTAGTGCTAGCTACAGGAGCGGTCTTAAGCAGAGATATGAACAAGGTCATAGAAGAAACTATTCATACAATAAATCTTTTTCAATTACCAGAAGTAAAAGACCCTAGAGCAAAAGCTTTAATAGAAGAGTTAATTGAAGAAGGAAAGACTGCAATAATAGACGACCAATACAATATAAGTCGACTAAATATTAAAACAGCACTAAACAGCGGGACTACTATTGCACAAAGCATTACAGATGACTCAACATATGTAGTTCTATCGGGATCCTTGGTAAAAAAGACAATAGAAGATATTATAGGCACCACAAACAAATACAAGGATGTAAAGTTCATAGTAAATGATGGAACCAAAGTATTTATAGAGCCTAGAGAGTGGCTTATATATAAAAGCAAAGGTCTAGATGTTCAGGTTCTTGAATCAGTAAATGTAGTTCTTGTAACTATAAATCCATATTCACCTGAAGGCTACTATTTTGACCAAGGGCAGTTCCTATTAAAAATGAAGGAATATTTGAGAGACACAATTGTACTAGACCTAATGCATAATGGTGGTGGTCTAATGTGAAAACTTTTATAGATAGTAATACAGCTGAAAGTATAGGTCTAGACTATGTATTAGGGAAGATAAACACCATAACCCCATATGGTAAAGACCTAAAAGAAAAAATGAATCCATTTAAAATAGGAGAGGAAGACCTGTTAATTAAGGAGCTTAATCAAGTAGATAAGGTAATTAAGCTAATAAATAAAAATAAATTCTATTTTAAGAATATAAAAGATATACTTCATAGCATTAAAGACATTAGAAATTCTATGTCAAGAGCAAAGGACAGCTATACTCTCAGCAATGTAGAGCTATTTGAAGTCAAGGGCTTTATATTAACTTTAGCAGAGCTATATACTGAATTAAGTACCATAGAAGGCCAACTAGACAACTCTATCAGTATAAGCAGAGAAATAGAACTAGAAGTTCTCCTAGATCCACAAGCTACTAGAGTTAAAGCCTTCTACATATATGATGAGTACTCTAATGAGCTGAGACTAATTAGAGATAATAAAAGACAAATAGATACTAAAATAAAAACCCAAAAGAAAAAGATAAAAGAAGAAATAGAAGAGCAACTATCAATAAAATTAAAACCTGATGGCTCAGCCTTAGTATCTAAGAATCAAAAGGAACTTCTAGAAAAGATTAATAATAACGCTAACCTAACATATAGCTCCGAAACCTACATGGATATTAAATTCCTATTAAAGCCTACACAGGGCATAAAAGAATTAGAAAGAGAACTTGATATTCTAAAAGAAAAGGAAGAGGAAGAAGAGCAGAGAATTAGGCAGCACTTATCGAAACAGATAGGCAACTATTACGAACATATAATTAGTAATATGAAGTCTATAGGCAAGCTGGATCTGACTCTAGCTAAGGCCTATACAGCCATAGATACAAATAGCGTAAAACCAAAAATCATCCAAGACCATAAAATCAATATAGTATGTGGAAGATATCTAAAAGTTGAAGATTTATTAAAAGCTAGGTCACAAGAGTTCACTCCCATAAGCATAATCCTTAGTGAAGGAGTCGCCTGTATTACAGGAGCTAACATGGGAGGAAAGACAGTATCACTTAAGCTAGTAGGTCTACTATGTGCCATGGCACAATACGGACTTTTTGTACCATGTACTAGCATGGAAACTGGGCTTTGTGGGTTTATATATGGCTCAATAGGAGATATGCAATCAACAGATAAGGGACTAAGCACCTTTGGTTCAGAGATAGAGAGTATAAAAGAAGGCTTAAAAAGAGCAGACGAAAAGGGACTCATACTAATAGACGAGCTAGCCAGAGGTACAAATCCTGATGAAGGCTATGCCATATCAAAAGCCATAGTAAACTTTCTGAAAAATAAAAAAAGCATAACCCTCATAACCACTCACTATGACAATGTAGCAAATACAAAGGATGTGCTTCATTACCAAGTCATAGGACTTTCAGAGATTGATTATGAAGAGCTAAAAGAAAAAATATCTCAAAACAAAAACACCATGAACACAGTAAGCAAATACATGGACTATAGACTAAAAAAGGTCACAAAAGATACCCAAGTCCCAAGAGACGCCATAAACATAGCCAAACTCATGGGGCTAGATGAGAGCATAGTAAAAGATGCAGAGAAGATATTAAATGACGGAAATTAAATAAAATACTAAGCGAACATTTGCAGGATACGACCACAATTCTTAGCGAATGCAGATACAAAATTCGTTAAGCAACTTGCATTGTTTGAGCGAAGCGAGTTTGCAAGTTGTAGGATTTTATATCGGAATGAGCTTTAGAATTGTTCGTGTCCGAAACCGTGAGCGTGTATTTTGTTTAATTTCCGCTAGCTAAGGAGGTAATTACATGAATAGCAAACTAAATCTTAATCCCAAAACTATCCATAGCGCCCGAAAAGCAGCATCAAACATAGCGGAGGATGTTCAAGGATTCATAGATAGACACACCACAGTAACAGTAGAAAGAGCCATAGCAAGACTACTAGGAATAGATGGGGTAGATGAAATAGATAGACCACTTCCAAACATAGTAGTAGATAATATAAAAGAAGGAAGTGGACTAAGAGAAGGTATAGTTTACTGGCTAGGCAATGCCATGATACATACTGGAGACACTCCACAAGTCATAGCAGAAAAAGTATCCAGAGGAGAGCTAGACCTTACAAAGCTGCCACTAGCCAATGAAAATGAAATCAAAGAAAAAGTAAATGAAATTGCTGGCCAAACAGTAAATAAAATAAAAGAAAACAGAAACAAAAGAGAAGATTATATTGAAACATTAGGAGAAGGAAGACAACCATATTTATATGTTATAGTTGCTACAGGAAACATATACGAAGACGTGGTTCAAGCTCAAGCCGCGGCTAGGCAAGGAGCAGATATCATAGCAGTTATCAGAACTACAGCCCAAAGCCTACTTGATTATGTGCCATATGGAGCTACAACAGAAGGCTTTGGAGGAACATATGCTACTCAAGAAAACTTCAAGATAATGAGAAAAGCATTAGACGAAGTAGGAGAGGAAGTAGGTAGATACATTAGGCTATGTAACTATTGCTCAGGACTTTGCATGCCAGAAATAGCAGCTATGGGAGCACTAGAAAGACTTGACGTAATGCTAAACGATGCCCTATATGGCATATTATTTAGAGATATAAATATGCAAAGAACTCTAGTAGACCAATATTTCTCAAGAGTAATCAATGGTTTTGCAGGAGTTATAATAAACACAGGTGAGGACAATTACCTAACTACAGCAGATGCAGTAGAAGAAGCACATACAGTACTTGCCTCTCAGTTTATGAACGAACAATTTGCGAAGAAAGCAGGCATTCCAGAGGAACAAATGGGACTTGGCCATGCCTTTGAAATGGCACCTGAAATAGAAAATGGATTTCTATTAGAATTAGCCCAAGCGCAAATGGCTAGAGAAATATTCCCGAAAGCACCACTAAAATATATGCCACCTACAAAGTTTATGACAGGAAATATATTTAAAGGACATTTACAAAACGCAATGTTTAACCTAGTATCAGTTTGGACAAATCAAGGATTACAGCTATTAGGCATGCTGACAGAGGCTATTCACACACCTCATCTTCAGGACAGAGCCTTAGCAATAGAAAATGCAAAATATATATTTAATAATGCAAGAGATATAGGTGATGAGGTAACCTTTAAAGAGGGAGGACTTATCCAAACAAGAGCCCAAGAAGTTCTTAAAAACTCAGAAGAACTACTATCAGAAATAGAAAAAGAAGGGTTATTTTCCACAATAGAAAAAGGAAAATTTGCATCTATTAAAAGAGCCAGAACTGGTGGCAAAGGTTTAGAAGGAGTAGTGCAAAAGGGTGAGAAATACTATAACCCATTTATAGAAATGATGCTTGGAGGTGAAAGATAACAATGAACAACATTCAAAAAGTAGACCTAACAAAAATAAAGCCCTACGGAGACACATTAAATGATGGGATGGTTCAGCTTTCTTTCACACTTCCAGTTCCATATGGTGATGAGGCTAAGGAGGCAGCTAGAATATTAGCTAGACAAATGGGCTTTGATGAACCAAATGTAGTTCATGCATCAGATTTAGGTGTAGGATATACGCATTTTATAGTATACGGAAAATGTCAGCATACAGTTGACTTCACAAGAATAGAGGTTCCAAAGGTAGAAGTAGCTTCCATGGCTATGGAAGAAGTAGAAGAATATATAAAGCGAAACATAAAACGAGAAATAACAATAGTAGGCGCATGTACAGGAACAGATGCCCATACAGTAGGCATAGATGCAATCATGAATATGAAGGGTTATGCAGGTCATTATGGACTGGAAAGATATAAGGGTATAGATGCAATAAACATGGGTAGCCAAGTCCTGAATGAAGAGCTAGTAGCAAGAGCGATAGAAGAAAATGCAGATGCAATACTAGTATCTCAGGTGGTTACACAGAAAAATGTACACATTCCAAATCTAACACAGCTAGTAGAACTACTAGAAGCAGAGGGCATTAGAGACAAAATAGTCCTATGTTGTGGTGGACCAAGAATAACACACGAACTAGCCAAAGAGCTAGGCTACGATGCAGGTTTCGGTACAGGCTCATACGCAGATGATGTAGCCACATTTGTAGTGACAGAAATAGTTAATAGAAAGCTTGTGTAAAAAAAGAGAGATCCTTCACAACAAAGGAAAGGGGTCAGGCTTTCTTAATTCCCTAACTTTTAAAAGTTAGGGAATTAAGAAAGCCTGACCCCTTGTTGTTCTGAGCGATAGTGAAGAATCTCGTATTACAATCTTGCAGCCGCTTCCTTATCCACAATAATAACCACATCAGGATGAAGCTGAAGAATTGATGCTGGAACCTTTGGTGTGATAGGTCCATTAATAGCATCATAAATAGCATCTGCCTTCTCTGCTCCACTAGCAAGAAGTAATACTTTTTTAGCTCTCATTATAGAGCCTATTCCCATACTAAGAGCGTTTGCAGGCACATCCTCAATAGAATCAAAGAATCTAGAATTAGCCTCAATAGTATCCTTATCCAAATGAACAAGATGAGTATTAGGCTCAAAGTGGTCAGATGGCTCATTAAATCCTATGTGCCCATTTCTACCAATACCAAGTAATTGAAGGTCTACTCCACCAGCATCCTTCATTTTCTTTTCATACTCAGCACATTCTCTCTCAACATTATCAGTCATACCATTAGGAATATTGATTCTGTCATAATCAATATGAATATGATTGAATAGGTTTGTTCTCATGAAATAATCATAGCTTTGTGAACTATCCTTTGGAAGACCAAAATATTCGTCCAAATTAAAGGATGTCACATCAGAAAAGTCAATAATACCATTGTTATAAAGAGCAATTAATTCCTTATATGTATCCATTGGAGTACTTCCAGTAGCAAGACCTAGGACAGTGTTCGGTTTTAAAATTAGTTGACTGGAAATAATTTGGGCAGCCTTTTTACTCATGTCCTCGTAATCATTAGCAACTATTATTCTCATCTCTTTACCTCCAGAGTAAAATCTAGTGTTAATACTTGTAATATTCCTTTAATTATAGTTATATTTGTATTTATTGTCAAATGTTAATGCTATACATAATTGTATTTAGATTAGGTCCTGTTTGTCATCCTGAGCATAGGGAAGGAGATTGAGATTCTTCACTTGTGTTCAGAATGACAGAGTTATGGTTCAGAATGACAGAGTTATGATTTTGGATCATAGCTAGCATTCATAGCTAGATTGTTAGCAGCTATCATAGCGCTTTGCAATGAGCCGTTTATCCAACCATGCGTAACAGAAGCATGTTCTCCAGCAAAGAATACCCTGTTATTATACTCAGGTCTAGTGATAGCATACTGATATAGCCTTCTCTGTTCTGGCATGAAAAATGAAAAGCTTCCTAAAGACCAAGGTTTTTCATCCCAATTTATATCCTTCCAATCTGCCACTACACTTTCTATATACCCATATGAAAGACCATGAACCCTTTCTATTTGTCTCTTTAACCCTTCAAATTTTAAAAACTTAGGAAGATTTCCAAACCGAACAGCATCCTCAGCAAGATTATAAGACCCTAATAGAACTCCTGGCTGGTCAGCAGCTTTATTATCATTAGGATACCATATAGTTGCTATTGGTAAATCAGTATAAGAACCACCTCCAACTATGCCCTGCTCCTGCCAAAACCTTTTTTTGCATAATAAAATAGATTTTTGAGCTGATACATAATCAATCTCTTTTATAGCAGCCATTTTTCTGTTGCTAAAAAGTGGGTTTACATCTATATTTCTTAGAGTAGACAAAGGCAAGGCACATACTACATAATCAAAATCTTCTTTTTTTGAGCTAAGTATTTTTCTATTGTTATATATTATTCCGACCTTGTTTCTGTTATCAAGTCTACAAATACCTTCTACCCAATTACCCATTCTAATATCTACTTTACCCAAATCTTTAGGCTCTATTCCAACATATTCGCTAGGATTAGGTCTATTCAGTGAATTGTACAAGGCAATAGGAAGCAAAGCAGTACCTCCAATAATTTCAAACATTGTACTAAAGGATAAACCACTAGCTTCCATAGCAGTTTCTATATAATTATAGTATAAAAGGAGACGTACAAAAGAAGATACACTATTTAGCATATATATAGCGCCATTACTCAAGCCTAGCTTTTCCATTACCTGCCTATGGTTAAAATAATCCCAATAATTTATTGTGCTATCAGTTATCTTCCTAATTTGAAGCAATTCCAAACGGATTTCAGGCGACATTTGAAGTAGTGGAGTATCCATAGCATAGCTGAGAAGCTCCATCCAAGAAAGCTGTTTTTCCCAGATTTTCATTCTAAATTTAGGATATATCTTGCGCTTAACATTCGCACCCTCAGGGTCATTTCTCACCTGGGTATTTTTGACATAGATAAAAGCATTAGGATTTGATTGGAGAAAAGGACGGGTATTTAACCGAAGAAGGTTAATATAATGCCAGGTAGACTCGTGAGATACAGGAATCCTCATAGCACCCAGCTCTCCATAGTTCTCTTTATCAAAAAAATAAGTATATATTCTTCCACCAATACGATTTTCCCTAGCCTCAAAGATGGTAATATCGAAGCCTAGCTTTCTTAGTTCAAAAGCAGCAGACAGACCTGCCACACCTGCACCAAGTATTGCAACCTTCTTATTTTTAAATGTACCAGGTTTAGCTATAGATGTAATGCTAGCAGGAGGCGCCAAAGCATTTACAATACCAGTGAGCTCTCTAGGATCTCTTCTTGAGTTAATGAGCAATTCTTCAATTATACTATATCTTTCAAGATTAGTGGGATTGTTAACATTAACATCATGCAACTACATCAACTCCTTCATGTGAATATATTAATGAAGGAACACATCCTCCACATTAAAGTATATTAGTCAACAATCCTATTAATGCAAACAGTTCCAGTCACTGAGCATAAAAAAAGTGAGCCAAATTATCTTGGGCTCACTACACTATTTTAAACTTTTCTTATCTATTTATATTAACCATAAGACTCTTATCAACATATACAACCACATCTCCCCTAATAGCATGTTCAGAAGGGGTCACATCATTTGTCATATCAAGACCTAGCTCTTTGGCCCTATCCACATAGTCTTGAGGCCATTTCTTATTTGGATCTACAGTATTGGTATATCCTAGAAGACGAACTAATATAGTTAATATTTCCCCATGAGTGATATAATCACTAGGAGCAAAAGTACCATCTCCACGACCTATTATAAGACCTTGATCCACAGCCACATTAATATAGCCAGCAGACCAGCGCTGATTTTTAACGTCAGTAAATATGGAATCCTTAATAAGCTCTTTAGCATCATCTTCCATATCCAATAGCTTAACAGCTAAAGTAGCAAATTGTTCCCGTGTTATCTTTTCATCAAGTCTTAAGGTGCCATCTTCAAAGCCTGTTAGTATTCCCATAGCCAATAACCTCTCAGCAGAATCCTGTCTTTGCTTATCCACATCAAGAGAAAAAGCCACAGAACTAAATATTATTACAAACGCTAGTAGAAAAATAGTAGTTTTCTTAAACAAATCTAACACCTCCTTATAACCTTAGACTCTGCAATCTTAAATTCATTATATCAAAGTAAAGAGTGTATTATCATTTCATTTGTATTACAAATTAGGCACCAAGTATTGCAGGAAAAAAGGGAATAGTGTTGAATAATAAAATAGTAACACTATAAAACTGTTTTGTAATCATATTGTAATATAATAAGACATGTATTTTGTCGATAACATAGTAGGACTAATTATACGAGGAGTGGTATTGTGAAACGATATTTATCAATGGTTTTAGCAATAATGATGGCAATTACATTTTTACCCATAAATGGCTTGGTGGTCCATGCCATCGATGAAGACATGATAACTATAACTGATATAACACCTAGCAAGGTTTCTGCAACAAGCGGAAAGGTAGTGACCTTGACAGGTACTAACTTTGGTTTAGATAAAGGAGTAACACCATCAGTTACCTACGATGGAGTTGGGACAACTGATACTCCAGAGATCATATCAGTAAGCGGAAATCAAATGGTTATCAAGCTTCAGCCAGGAACTGTAGGTAAAGCATACTTGAATATTGAAAGAACAGGTTATGGCTCAGCATCCATACCCTTTGAATATGTAGTTGATCCGACTATTTCTAAAATAATGACTAATACAGAAATAACTATATATAGGGACAACAGTGGTGAAGTTATAAAAAACCCTGATGGAACAGCAAAGAGGGACAAGAAAACCTTTGTTGAAATTTATGGTGTCTTTAACTTTTCAGAGACTAATGAAATAGAACAAAATGTATTGTTTCACGGAGAAACACCTGTAAGTGGAACAGTAGTTGAACAAAAATCAGGATATATAAAAGTAAGTCTTCCTGATCATTTTGTATTTAACAAAGAATACGATATAACAATTGATAATAAATATGGAGGACAAGCAACATTTGTTGACACTGTAATAAGCGTTGCTAAACATGACATAACTCAGCTATCAACACTGAGAGTAAGTATAGGAGACAAACTAGGTATTTCAGGAACTAATTTTCCTACAGACAACCTAGAAGTACGTCTAGTGAATACAAGTGGAGAGGATACTGCTGCAACTACTAGTAAAACACTTAGCAACATAGAAATCACAGTACCTCAAGTAGCCACAGCAGGCTATCAAAAAGTTAAAGTAATAGATACTTCAAATGCAACAAATAACACAGCAGTTACATTTGTAGACAGCTTATTAGTATTGCCAAAGCCTGCAGAATTTACAGTAACAGCTGTATCTCCAAATGCAGGACCAGTAGGAGGAAAAACAGAAGTTAGGTTAATGGGTAAGGGACTAAACCCAGACATGAAGGTGAAATTTGGAAACAACTATGCTACAAATGTAGCACTTGATACTGAAATGTCAGTAGGAGACATGACAGTACTTAAAATGTTAACTCCTCCATCAGCTAGCGCAGGACCAGTTAATATCACAATTGAAAATCCTATGGACAATGGCCTTAAGGTTTTTTCAGGAATGTTTAGATATACAGAGGTTGACAACTCTTTAGTATTCATAGATTTAAATCCTACAGAAGGCTTTGAAACAGGTGGGACTACAGTGACACTTACGGGGGTAAACTTTCAAAGAACTAAAAAAGGAATGAATCAAACAGTAAGTGATGAGTCAGACTTCGAATTGAAATCTGAAGAGGGAGAAACTAATAGTGTATTATCACTAATAAAATATGACATAGCTGATTATCAAATTCCTGGCACAGGCGAACTAGCGACTGTAGATCGTGTAAGAGAGCTTAGAGTATATTTTGGAGGAAGAAAAGCTGAAATAGTTACAATAAGGCAAGGAAATGAAGAGGGTATTTTTCAAGATTTAGCTACCATTATTAATCCAGAGACAGGCCAGCAAGAAATGACAGTAAGAACACCACAAATAGCGCTAGATCCTAGAAGAGACACACCAGTAGATGTAGAAATGGAAATACTTACAAAATACTATAGGGCAGGCACAACAGAAATAGTAGATCAGTATACTGAAAAAGCATCATCATCAAGAAAATTTACATACAAGCCTGTTCCAAGTGCACCAGAGCTTTTAGCAGTTAATAATGAAAGATTAGATGCATCACCTACAGTACCAAGTGACCCTAGTATCATATTAGACATGGCAAAGGGTCCAGCGAGTAATACAGTGTATATCTATGGATTAGATTTTAGACCAGATGCAAAGGTATACTTCTTTAAAGAAGCTAACAAGCCAATAAATGAATATATTGTGCCAAAGAATCAAGGCCAAGTTGTGTCAGTAGACAGCCTGGGGTATTCCTTAAAGAATAAACTAGTTTATAGAATAGAGGTAGTAGTTCCCAATATTCAGGAACTAGGGGAAGTGACAGTTTTAGTTCAAAATGGAGATAAGGGGAGAACTAAAACACTTAATGAATTCATCAATGAAGGTAGCAAAACAGATAATGAATTAACCATTAGACAATATGATTACTTAAGCACGCCAATTATAGATAGAATAACACCAGAGTTTGGGTCAACAACTACCACAGAGAGACCAGAGCATAGACCAGTGGCAATGATAATAGGGAAGATGTTTCTAGTAGATAATATGCAATATGAAGATGGTAGAACTGAGCTCCTAAATCCAACAGTATATCTTGTACCTAGGTCAACTCTAACACAGGATATAGTTTCAAATATAGGTGCTCCTGAATACGACAAATATAAGGCAGACATATTAGAAGTAATCGCAGAACAAGGTGGCAAAATAATATCCTTAGACGGAGTAAGAAATAGAATAGGAACTAAAATTTCGTTAAAGCTTCCAGAGGTTGAGCCTAGTGAAAAGGGATATAGGGATATAGTTATCATTAACCCAGATGGGGGCATAGCTAGGCTTGTAAATGCATTCGAGTACATGGAGCCTAAAAAACAGCCAGAAATAATATCGGTATTACCAGATAAAGGTAGCATAGACGGAGGACAAAAAGTAGTCATTACAGGTAAAGGCTTTGATTATGATATAAGAGAAATACTGGTAACAGTTACCATAGGCGGAGAAATTGTTAAAATAGACAAAGTAGAAAGAGCTCCTTCAGGAGACAACATAGTCCTTATTTCAATAACAACACCAAAGAACACAGAGGGAGAAAAGATACTTCAAGCTATAAACAACAATGATGGAGGAACAGGAGAAAGCACCTATACTTACACTAGAGTATCCACTAATCCTAGGATAAGCTCCATAACTCCTAAACACGGAGGACCGTATACACAGGTCATCATAAAAGGGGATGACTTTGTACTACCAAATCCAAATGTCAGTGATATATATGATAAAGCAGGAACTAGAGTACTATTTAACGAGCATGAATTGAATATAATAACCACATCAAAGGAACTTGATGATGGCACCACAGTAACCTCAAGTGTTTATGTAACAGATAAAAACACCATAATACTTACTTTGCCAGACAACTTACCACTAGGACTTAAAGATGTAACCATAATAAACCCAGACACCACAAGGGTCACAGTGAAAAATGGATTTACATACCTAAGTCCAAAGAGTGAACCTAAAATAGATTCCATAACTCCAAGCGAAGGAACTAGGGACGGAGGAACAAAGGTAGTCATCATAGGAGAAGATTTTAGAGAAGATAATATAGAAGTCTATTTTGGAGAGAAAAAGGGGATAGTAGAAAAGGTTCAAGAAATAGAAGGAAATAAATACAAGCTTCTAGTCACCACACCTAACTATCCAGTAGATGAGAAAATAACAGATCGGGTGCCAGTATCGGTCACAGTAATTAATAGTGACGGAGGTTCAGTAACTAAAAAAGACGGATTTACATTTAGAGTTCCTGGAAGTTTTCCTAAGATAACCACCATAGATCCTAAGGAAGGCTCTACAGCAGGCTATGAAACAGTAGTAATTAATGGAGATGACTTTAGGTTCGATGATAAAAATAAGAACGGCAAGCCAGATGGAGAAGGAGAAGAAAAAGAAGCATTACCAAAGGTTTACTTTGGCTGGGAAGAAGCAATAGATGTCCAGTATTCAAGCTATGGAGTTTTAATAGTGAAGACACCTTCTCAGGAAAATGAAGGGCCAGTTGATGTTACAATAACAAATCCAGATGCAGGTACCATAGTCCTTAAGAATGGCTTCACATACAGAAAATCCAAGCCAACAATAACAAGTATTACTCCAGATACAGTAACAAAGTTTGGTGGAACAGAAATAACTGTTGTAGGTACTGGATTTATAGAAGGCAGAGGGGTTGGCGACCAAACAGGTCAAGACCTACCACAGGACCCAGGAGATAATAAAGCTCCCATCTACGGATTAAATATTGATGTAGAAGTAATAATAGGTGATGAAGAGGCTTCTTCTAAAATAACGGGAAGATATGCAGAAGTGAATATTGGAGGCATAAAAGTAACCTATGACAATAGAGACGTATCTGATTCTAACAAGGTAAGAGTAAAATACAAAGATGACCCAGAAATAGAATTTAAGCTTAACCCACAGCAGTCAAGGATAGTTTTATTACAGACTGGTACTGGAACCAAGGGTATAGAGGGTGTAAAAATATCCATAAAAGACAACACACTCATAGTAACTAGAGGATTAGCCCCAGCAGTAAGATATGTAGATACAAACACCCTTATAGTAACTACACCAGCAGTAGAAAACACAGGTACAAAATCTGTAAGAATAGTAAACAGAGATAACGGTACTGCTAAAGGAAGCATTATAATCAAGAATCCTGATTCAAAGCCTGAAATTACTAATATAGAGCCTAAAAGAGAAATATATAATGCAGTTAACTCAGAAAAAGTGGACTATTATGCTACAGAATCAACAATTGATGGAGGTCTAACCTTCACCATTATAGGTAAGGACTTTAGAAAAGGCGTCAGAGTCTTTATAGGAAATCAAGAGGCAGAGATAATCTCAAAGAACAACGAAGAGACCCAACTCATAGTTCGCTCCCCAAAGGGACGAGATATAGACGTGAACAAGCCTCTTAGAATAGTGGTAATAAATGAAGACGGAGAAAGTGCAGACTCCGCACTTTCAAAAATAGGAGATGCACAGGCACCAGCTTACTATATCTATAGGCCTAAGGAAAGTGACCCTACAATAGAAAGCGTTACTCCAAACAGAGGAAGTATAGCAGGTGGGGACATAATTAGGATACTAGGTAATGATTTTAGAATAGAAGATATTACAGTAAGAATAGGAGCTAGAGAAGCTACAGTAATAACAAAGGATTCATCATATAAGGAGCTAATAGTTGTTACACCACAAGGAGACATATTAGGTCCAGTAGATATATTCATAAGAAATGAAGCTGCTCTTGGAGAAGTAGTATTGAGGAATGGCTTTACCTACTACTCAAATCCTAGCATAACAAGTGTCACTCCAAACGAGGCACACAATACAGGAGGACAAAAAGTAACCATAAGGGGTAATATGTTTTTACAAGGAATAAAGGTATTAATTGGAGATACTCCAGCCACAGAAATCAAGCTAATAGATGACAGGACCATAGAAATAACTACCCCACCGGGAGAGCTTGGACCGAAGGATGTAAAAATTGAAAATACAGATGGAGGCTCATATACATTAAAGAATGGTATAACATATGTAGTTCCTGTACCAGAAGGCCCAACAGGCTTGGTAGCCTATCCAGGAAATGAAAGATCAATTACACTGAGATGGGACAAGGCAGAAGGTGCTCATAGATATAAAATATTTGGTACTACTAATACCAGAGATGGTTATGAATTCATAGCAGAAACAGAATCACTAGAATATATTCTTAGGAATCTAAAGCCAAACACTAGATACTATTTTAGACTATGGGCTTTAAACAAATACGGAGAATCAATAGACTATGATTATACATGGACAACTACTTTAAAATCCAAGGATGACGATGAGGACCATAAGTATGATGAAACAGAGTCCACGACAACAGTAGTTAATTACACAAATAGTATTATTTCAGTGGATCTGCCAAAAGACTATAGGGGAAATCAATACAGCTTAGACTTTACAGATGCTAAGTACAACAAATATGAAAAAATAAGAATAGTAGTCCCTATGTCAGCAATTAGCTACAGTAGTGGAGGAGTATTTGTATCCACAAAGGATACATCACTCTATATTTCTATGTATGATTTAATGTATAGCACATACTTCACAGCGTCTAGGAATGAAAAGGATGCAAATGTTATAGTGACACTTTCAAAACTTAATAGCACAGAAAAAGCTAGATTAACCAAAGGGCTTACAAGAAAAGAAAAAGCATTAAGTGATGGATTTGACATAAGCCTTGAGCTTCAAAGACAAAAAAATATTGAAGCTATTAAAATTACAAATGGTATAAACATAAGCTTTATAGTTGAACAGAAAGATTTAGATAAAGATAATCTTTATTTAGCAAAATACAACTCAAAGGACAATAAGCTAGAAAAAGTAAGCTCAAGTACTACTTACAACTATGACATAAGCAGAGAGGCATATATACACAGAGTATCATCACAAATAGAAGAAAATGCAAAGCTCATAGTCATATATAAAGAGTAGAGAAAATAATTGAGAATTGAGAATTGAGAATTATGTAGGCTCTCGTTTTTCCGCAATTCTTATAAACCAGAGGTGATTTAATGACTAAAAAAAACATAAAGGGGACATCAGCTCTTAGAGCATGTCCCCAAGCTTTAGTATATTTGTTGATACTTGTGACTGTGCTTTCCAGCTTATCCACAGTCTATGCTCAAAGTTATGAGGATATTGTTCAGTACCAAGGCTTCCATAACTATAAAGCCCTGTATACCAATATTGATTTTACAGATATAGAGACCCATTGGGCCAGAAACTCCATAAACAGAATGAGTGCCCTATCAATTATAAGAGGCTTAGGAAACAACAGATTTGGCCCAAATGATTCACTATCTAGGGAAGAGGCAATATCCCTTATAGTGCGTCTCATGGGACTAGAATCAGAAGCACAGCTGAGAGGACAGGCCTTGATAGACAACAGGGATACAGGAGGAATAAAGATACTAGGAACGGGTGACTATTGGGCAGACGGATACATAAATGTAGCAGTCAATATAGGAATAGTTTCAGCAGATGAAAAGAGAACCATAGAGGCCCTAACAGAAAACCAAAGGACAGCATTAGAAGAAGGCTTAGAAAGCAGAATGCTTTCCTACGAAAGCAATGAAGCCTATAGCCTAGCTCAACAAAACAACATAAGAAACCAGCTTCAAACCAAGCTAACAAAAACCTACACATGGAAAAGACCTGCCTCAAGAGAGCAGGTAGCAGTGTGGGTAGCTAGAGCAGTAGGACTTTCGCCAATAACCGGCCAGTCTCAGCAAATGATATACAATTTAAATGATTGGACCACCATAGATACAATAAAGCTTCCATTAATAGAAGCAGTCCTTCAAAAAGGAATTATGAAGGGAAATGACAATAGAAGCTTTCTTCCAAAGGACTCCTTGAAGAGAGCAGAAATGGCGACCATTATAGATAATATACATTTAGAAGCACTTGAAAATCAAGGTTACGTCATAAAAACAGGTATAGTAGAAAGAATAGACACACTAACAGAATCTATAGATGGGACTACCAATAGAAAGAAAGTATTTATAAGCAAAAATGATGACTCCACCATATCTGCCCTTGTATTTCAGGAATCAGACAAGGAAACACATGACAGAGGATTCGTAGCAATAAAGAATGGAGAAATAGTACTCCCATCTGAAATATATGAAAATGAATATATTAGATATTATATAAATCCAGAAAACAATGTAATCCTAGTTGAAGCCCTTCCTAATGACAAATCAGAAATAGAAGGCTTTCTACAATTCATAGACATTGAGCAAAAACTAATAACCATAAAGGATTACTATGATAGACTATATAGCTTTAAAATAGCAGAAGGAGCAAATATTAGAGTAAACGACCTGTCGACTACACTAGACCAACTCCTATATGATCAAGAGCTAGTACTAAAGGTCAGCAATGGAAATGTAGTAGACATAAAGGGATACTTAAGTATAGACAATCCTGAATACATACATCCAGGAGAAAAGGTAGTCATAGGAAAAGTCCTCTATTTTAACAAAATAGATGGAAAAGTAACATTAATAGAAGATGGCAAACAGGAGGAATACATAATAGATTCATTTACTCCTGTAGTCAAGAACAATGCTAATGTAGGTATAAACAGTATAAGAGAAGGAGATATTCTAAGACTGGAATTTGACGACTATAAAGGGAAGATGCCCATAAAAGCATATATAGCCAATCCAGATAGGCAAATAGCCAATCTATATAAGGCAAATATAGTCAACTATAACCCTAGTAGAAATGAGGTAATACTACAAAGTCTTGCTTACTATGACAACACACAATGGAAAAGCAGTCCACAAGACATAAAGCTTACTTTAAGTGGGGATTCAACCATCTATATAAATGGAAGAGCCATTACAAAGGAACTTTTAAGCAACTATTTGGGACGAGAGGCATATATAGCCACAGCTCACAGCTTTGGCAAGGAAGAAGCCATAAAGCTAGTATTTAAAGCAGGAGTTGAAAAGAAGTATAGTGATTCAATACAGGATATAGCCTTTGGAGATGGGAAAATCAAAGTTGACTACAGTGAAATGTACTATGATGATAGCACCATAATAATAAAAGATGGAAAGCTAATACACCCATACAATCTAAAGGAAGATGACAGTGTCTTTGTTATATCACATGGCTCAGGCACCCAAACAGCTTCACTAATATCAGTAGAAGGCATAGAAGCTACAGGACTGGTAGTCTACAGAGGAAGAATAGATGATATAAGCCAGTATGGATTCCAGCTGTATAATATAAACATAATAGAAGGAACAGAACAAGATACAACTAGAAGAAAAACCTTTGATATAAGCGAAGATACAAAAATCATAGACACAAGATATGACGAAGTAAAAGAAGTAACCGTAGAAGAATTTACAAATAGTAGATTCCTTAGAGATAGATATAGATGGGATGAAGAAAACTATATCAGAGAGTATGCATATGCCATAGGAGACGGAGACATGGTATTTGCCATAGATATCATAGACAGAGACAAAGAAGGACAAGTAATATCAGCAGCAAACATCAAAACAATAGATAGACAAGAAGAAATGATCACTATAAAAGACATAAGAGACTGGAACGCCTTTAGAGAAGTCTGGAACGTAAACAGATCCGAAGTAAACCTAGACGTAAAAGAAGCACTATTCATCAAAAACGGAAGACCAGTCACACTAAACGAAATACGTAACAATGACAATCTATATATAATAAGAAGAAACGACTTTGGATATATAATTATCTGTAGATAAAGTAAGAAACAAAATAGGAATACTAAGCGAAGCGAGTTTGCAAGTTGTAGGATTTTTTACTGGAATAAGCTATAGAATTATTCATGTCCGAAACCGTGAGTGTGTATTTCTATTATGTTTCGATGACGCCATATAAAAGGAGGCAGAGAATGAAAAGAATAGTAGCACTAATGATAACAATGGCCCTAGTATTTACAGCTATGCCTAACTATGCAGTCCTAAACAATGCTGGCTTTGAAGGCGGCATTCATAGAAATGAAAGAGACAAGAAAAAACTAAAAGAGTACAAGGAAATGATTTTTATAACAGGTAGCCCAACCCTATTGCAGGGCACAATAGAAATCAAAGAATCAGATAAGAAGCTTACCTATAAATATAAGCTAGCAAGCAAAGACAATACCATCGCCATGACAAGAGATATAGACCTTGAAAGACTAATAGACGATAACACATACCATAGACAAGTAATGGAAGCAAACAACATCACCAAATACAAAGAGACCATAACCATAGACGATGAGGATGGCAGAAAAAACTATGTGCTTACAGACTATAGGCTCCACAACTCAACCATAGATGATAACCAACCAGTAGTCACATATTATCAAGGAGGCTGGGTAGGCACAAAAGTATATACCATAAATGGAACAGAAGGAAAAATAATAGAAGAAATAACAGGAGATATCTATGGATATGACCATTATTGGGGCGGTACAGAAACACAGAAAATCCATAAGGACATCACATATATTACAGAAGACGAGAACTACGAAGAACAAAAACAATACGGCTATGCAGATATAGATATATCTTTTAAT
>JBBAFY010000011.1:0-46256 GCA_041655135.1 Tissierellales bacterium | reverse complement strand
CAAATGTCTGCCCTCATATAAAAATTATAATCTAAACTGGCAAAAATTACAATGTAGCTTTTGAGCTACACATTGTAAAAGCCATGCTGCAGTATTCAACTGCAACATGGCCTTATTCCTTAACATAGGTATATTTATTATCAACGAATCTTAAATATTTCAAAATAGTGCTTGATTTGCGCTTCAATTTCTATTAGTCTTTCTCTAGAAAATGAATTCAATTTATTTTGTCCACCTAAAATAGTCTCTCCATCCTTGAAGTTCTGAAGATAATATCTTTTGCTTCCCTTTAGATACTCTGCAATTTTCAGTATATCATCTTGAGTTAATAGTTCTCTGCATATAGTGGTTCTAAATTCATAATCTATATCCGAGCTTTTTATAATATTTATGCTCTCAATTATTTTTTCTATATTAATATTTGAATTCATTACCTTACTATACTTATCAATTGGAGCCTTTATATCCATTGCTATATAATCTACTAGTTCATCACTTATGAGTTTATTTAGGACATCAGGTGCTGTTCCATTAGTATCAAGCTTTACTAAATATCCTCTTGCTTTTACTTTTTTTATAAAGTCATATAGACCATCATGAAGCGTCGGTTCTCCACCTGATATACATATTGCATCTAGCATTTTCTTTCTTTTATCTAGGTAATCAAATACAAAACTCTCTGGAATTACTTCACCCTTATTGTATACAAGGTCGGAATTATGACAATAATCACATCTGAAGTTACAGCCTCCAGTGAAAAGAACTGTACAAATCTTATCTGGATAATCTATAAAAGATGATTTTTGATGTCCTCTAAACTCCATACCCTGCACCTCTCTATGATAAAACTATATTGCTTCTTTTATTACCTTATTATTTTCAATTAAGCTTACTTCTGTATCGAATTCTATTCTATCCTTAAATTCTTCTTTTTTACCCTTATTCCATGATTGAACCGGTCTATGGAATCCTACAACTCTAGTCCATACCTCAGTATCTTCACCACACTGTGGGCAAGTGAATTGCTCTCCTTTTAAGTATCCATGCTCTGGACATATGCTATAGGTTGGTGTAATAGTTAAGTAAGGTACCCTGCTATTTTCAAAGGCTCTTTGTAATAAAAGCTTAACTGTTTCAGTGCTATCAATTTCTTCACCTATAAATCCATGTAACACAGTACCACCTGTATATAGGGTTTGAAGATCATCCTGATGCTCTATTGCTTCAAAAATATCCTTAGTATGATCTACAGGTAGTTGTGTAGAGTTTGTATAGTATGGTTCCTCTGTTCCCTGAGTAAATATTCTAGGATATAATCTCTTATCCATTCTTGCAAATCTATAAGTCGCTCCTTCTGCTGGTGATGCTTCAAGATTCCATAGGCTACCTGTTTCCTCTTGGAATATTTGAATCACTCTGTTCATGAACTCCATTATATCTATTGCGAAATCTCTGCCTTCCTCTGTTGTGATATCCTTGTCCAATAAATTAACACATGCTTCATTCATCCCATTTAATCCTATAGTACTAAAGTGATTTTTAAAATATTCACCATGAGCGTCCTTTACTGCCTTAAGATAAAACCTTGAGTATGGGTAAAGCCCAGCGTCCATATACCTTTCAAGTACCTTACGCTTTGTTTCACATATTTCCTTAGATATTTCCATTAACTCTCTAATTCTCTTCTTAAACTCTTCTACTGACTGTGCCAAATATCCTATACGTCCCATATTTAAAGTAACTACATTTATAGAACCCGTAAGTGGATTCGCACCAAATAACCCTCCACCTCTTCGTCTAAGCTCACGATTATCAAGTCTAAGCCTACAACACATACTTCTAACATCTTCTGGGCTTAAATCACTGTTTACAAAGTTTGCAAAATAAGGAGTTCCGAATTTTCTAGTCATCTCCATTATTGATTCAACTACATCTGTATCCCAAGGAAAATCCTTAGTGATGTTTATTGTAGGTATTGGGAAGCTAAAGCTTCGACCTGCTCCGTCTCCCTCCATCATAACCTCACAATAAGCTCTATTAAACATATCCATTTCCTTCTGGAACTCACCGTAGGTTTTATCCTTTCTCTTTCCTCCAATAATAACTTCCATATTCTTAATCAAAGGATGAGGCATGATATCTAAGGTTATGTTGGTAAAAGGTGTTTGAAATCCAACTCTTGTAGGGATATTTAAGTTAAATATAAAGCTCCTAACTGCCTTTTTTACTTCATCATAATTTAATTCATCATAATAAATAAATGGGGCTACGTATGTATCTAGAGAACTTACAGCTTGAGCTCCGGCAGCCTCTCCCTGTAGCGTATACAACCAGTTTACAATCTGCCCTAGGAATGATTGCAAATGACTTGCAGGAGAGGATTCAATCTTACTACTAGCCCCTTTGAAGCCTTGCAATAGAAGAGCTTCTAAATCCCATCCACAGCAGTATGGAGCCAGGAGACCTAAGTCATGGATATGTAAATCCCCTTTAATATGTGGATCTCTTAATTCTTTTCTATAAATTTTATTTAACCAATACTTTTTAGTTATTGACTCAACAATATGATTATTTAGTCCTTGTAAACTAAATCCCATATTAGCATTTTCATTGACTCTCCAATCATCTAAAGAAACATATTCATCGATTAATGTCTCTGCATCCATAAAAAGATTTTTTGTTTCTCTCAATTCTTCGTGTTTTCTTCTATACAATATGTATGCCTTAGCAGTTTTGGCATGTCCTTCTTCAATTAGAACTTTCTCGACCATATCTTGTACATCTTCTACATTTGGTATGCTTGCTCCAAAAGCCTCAGTTACAATACTGACTACTATTTTCGATAGTCTTTCAGCAGTTTCTCTTTTGTCTCCACCAACTGATTTCGCTGCTGCAAATATTGCGTTTTCAATTTTTTTTGCATCAAAATCGACAATATCCCCGTTTCTTTTCTGCACCCTAGTAATCAAGGCACTACCCCCTTATATTGTGGTTTTTTTATTTAAGATACATATATATTGTATATAATTATATTATATTATAGAATAAACACAATATATTTACAACTGATCTCGTCATATTTATATATTATTTTTGCTTTTAGGACAAAAGAACTATCTAAAAATAAATATGTGTTTATTATTGTTTGTTTGGGATAATAATAAAGTAAATAATATTACAAGGAGTGATCCTTCTTGAACACCATAGACATACTTGTAAACGAACATGATAATATACAAAAAATGCTCAAGGTAGTAAGAATAATTTGTGTGGGTATCCTTGATGGGAAAGAAATCCCACATGATGATATGGTTTCAATCATTGATTTTATAAGAAATTATGCAGACAAACATCACCACGGAAAAGAAGAAGACATGTTATTTAGGGATATGACAAAAGAGCTTGAGGCTAAAATTGGTCCAGGTCCTGTTCAAGGAATGCTAATTGAACATGACTTTGGAAGAGGTTATGTTAAGGACCTAGAAACTGCTTTGATAGCTTTTAGGGATGGTAACGCTGATGTTAAGGTTGATATAATAGCAAATGCTATAGGATATGCTAACCTTCTAGAAAGACATATTTTTAAAGAAAATAATATGCTGTTTAAATATGTAGAGAAGAATCTATCAGAAGAGACTATGAATAAGTTGGATAGAGAATTTAAAGAATATGAGTCAAATAGTGAGCATATTGAAACAAAGGAAAAGTATATAAGATTGGCAGAGGAACTAGAAAAAAAATATATGTAAACAAATTGTCATCCTAAGTGTAGCGAAATCCCCCCCAAAACTTTCGCAGACCCTCAGGATGACAATTTTATATCTTATTATTAACTAGCTAATCTATTTAAAAAGCATTTTTTTCTAAATAATATAATACAAGCTTTGTAATCTCAGTGATTCGGTCCTCATCTACCTTATCTATTGTGTCCTCTGGTGTATGATATCCGTTATTTAAGTCCATATTAATTAAGCATAATGTATCTATACCCTTTGTACCAAAGGAATAGTGATCGCTTCCCTGGCCTGCTTCCTGAACACTATGAATTTTTAGCTCCCTTGAATACCGATAAAATTCTTCCCTTAGATTAGTATTGATACTATCAAAACTCAATAATGTAAGAGGCATTTCAGTTTTTGAACCTACCATATCTAGATTTATCATTACACTTGTATCTTTATCTAGTGGATACATTGGGTTATTTACATAATAATAGGATCCATATAGTCCTTCTTCTTCTCCATTAAAAGCAATGAAAAGAATTGACTTCTTAGGCTTATATTCACCTTCCTTTAATAATCTTGCGATTTCCATCATTACAGCAGTACCTGAAGCATTGTCTAATGCTCCTGGATTATATGTGCCATTTTTATTGTCACCTGCATGGTCAAAATGAGCTCCTATAATGATAAATTCATCCTTAAGGCTCTTATCCTTCCCTTCTATATACCCTATTACATTTGCTGCAGTAATATTTTCTATTGCATAGTCTGCATTAATATTGATATCTAAATCTTCATTAGCAGCCTTAACTAGCTCCTCAAATACTGCTACACTACAAGTGAAAAGCATTGGCTTCCCTTCGGTAAACTTAGCAGAAGGTAAAGCATTAGGTCCTACTACAAAATTACCGTATGAATGATTCGGACTATGAATATCTACTTCTACTATCAGTCCCCGAATTTTGCTGTTGCCATGTGCTACCCTATCGATTATATATCCACTTCCAACACTAGATAAAACTTTACTAGATACTAAAACTATCTTTCCTTCATAAGACTTAGTATTATTGACAAAATCTTCAGCATTATCTATAATCACACCTTTTCCCTTTGCTTCACCCTTTATGCTTAATTTGCTTATGCCAGTATTTACAGAAAATTCCTTTATGTACTCAAATTCCTTTTCTATCATTCCATCTTTATTTAATATTTCTAGCTTAGGAGCACTATATGTAAATCTAACATTTTGGTCATAATGCTGTAAATATGTTTCTAAATCACCAGGATAATCAAGCTTTATCTCCTTGAAATAGTTTTCAATATACTTGGTCGCCAGTTCGTTTCCTTTTGTTCCAGCTAGTCTGCCCTTATATTTTTCAGATGTTAATTCATCAATTATTCTCATAATGTTTTTCGTATCTATATCTTTTTCTTTAATAGTAGCAAAAGAAGAATTTTGATTATTCTCACTGCTATTTGCATTTCCAAGACTAGTACATCCACTTAAAAATAAAGAAGCAATAAGTACAATACTTATGATAACTCTTAGTCTCTTATTTGTCGTCACTTTAACACCCCCATATTTAATTATATACTAATAATTACAAAAATAATGTCAAAGTTTATGGTGTCAAAGTATAAAGGGTCAGGCTTTTGTAATTCTATAACTAGTTATAAAATCACAAAAGCCTGACCCCTATATCTTTCTATTTCTACATATGATCTACAACATTTTTAACCCATTTATTTGAAAGTAATCTTGGTATTCCAATAGCTGCCTTAACTACCTCTTCTAAACTGACCAATGCTAACACCCAATAAATTGGTACTTTTAATACTAATGCTCCAAAGAAGGCCATAGGCACTCCTACAAGCCAGACAGAACCCATCTCAAGGAACATAGAAAATCTAGTATCCCCACCACTTCTGAAAATACCAACAATTAATAATCCATTAATTATCTTAATACTCATAGTAATTGATATAACCATTAGCATTTTAGTAGTATAGTCATAGACTTCAGCTGAAACATTATTGAAAAGAGTCATTATAAGTGGAGTTGAAGTAAATAATATGACCCCTAATATAACTCCTAATGCTGGTCCGATTATAATAAAGGTTCTTGCATATGATATTGATTTCTCCTTATTTCCTGCTCCAATTTCGTTTCCAATCATAATTGCACATGCATTTGACATTCCTCTAGATAATACTAAAAATATATTTTGAATAGTATTAGATATTTGAACAGCAGATGTTGCTTCCTTTCCAATTCTTGCATATGCTACTGAATACATTACAGTT
Source organism: Tissierellales bacterium (assembly GCA_041655135.1). GTDB lineage: Bacteria > Bacillota > Clostridia > Tissierellales > Proteiniboraceae > Proteiniborus. The sequence goes on along the minus strand of JBBAFY010000011.1, from coordinate 40,230 downwards.
CCTAATGACCAGAAAAATTCATTTATAATTACTGGGGCTGCAGTCTTAAAGTATTTAACTACAAAGCCCTTAGATATGTCAATAAGCTCATGTAGCTTAGCAGCTAATGGATTTCTAGTACGATAAGTAATATATAAAACTAATACCATTTCAACGACTCTAGATAATAGAGTAGCAAGCGCCGCCCCTGCTGCACCCATTTCAGGGAATCCAAACTTTCCAAATATCAACAAGTAGTTAAAAACAGTATTTATTACTAAAGCAACTATGCTTACAAACATAGGTACCTTAGCCTGCCCAACGCTTCTCAATGCAAAATTAAATGTAAAGCTTACAGCTGTGACTAAATAGCTTAGTGAAATAACTCTTAAATATTGTACTCCTATTTCAACTACATCTCTTTCACGAGTAAATAGTTGCATAATAAGATGTGGTACGAAAAGCGCACCAATAGTAAAAATGATACTAATAGCACCACAAATCAACAAAGCTAACCCAAGAATTCTTCTAATATTTTTTACGTCCTTCTTTCCCCAAAACTGTGCTACAAAAATAGACGAACCACTATTAACCCCAAATAGAATAAGTGCAAAAAAGAAAAACACTTGATTTGCCAATCCTACAGCAGCTATGTTTGCATCTCCAAGCTGTGTTATCATAAGTGTATCAACCATGTTAACAGAGGACATTATAAGATTTTGCAATGTTATGGGCAATGCAATATTGGTCAGTTTTTTATAAAAATCCATATCCTTTAAAACAAGCTTCATTACATCTCTCCGTCCTAGCCAAAATTTATATTTAACAAGATATATTCTAACACAAGGAATCAACTACATCAAACAAATCTACTTAAAATCAAATGTTAGGATAATTTTATGGCACATAAAGGGTCAAGATAAACCCTGCCCCCAACAATGCTACTCCTATATCTGCCTAGCTAGAACTGGTGCATCGTTGATATCGTCACCATTATTTTACTGTCTAATTCTCCGATTCTTCTACTTTGCTACTCTAAAAATATTGATTATGAAATAGGAATGTACAACTAAAGATGATGTAGTCCCTAGTATTATTCCCACTATTACATCAGTAGGGTAATGTACTGCTAAATATATTCTCGATATTCCAACTGAAAATGCTAATATAAAGAAAACAATCATTAATTGTGGTAGATAATATGATAATATTGTAGCCATGGAAAAGCTAGCTGTCGTATGCCCCGATGGGAAAGAATAATCCTTTAATGCTATATCAAAGGTTTTTATATTCTCTAAAATATTATATGGTCTTTCTCTAGTCAATGATCTTTTCAGTATTTGAACAAATACCTGACTAAAGGATAATGCTGCAAGCATCTCTACACCTAACATTCTAGACCTTCCAGAATTTATTACAATTAACAATAAAGGGATTAGTCCTGAAAAAATCACTCCTCCTATTTCAGTTATACGAGGCATAATTAAATCCAGTACTTTGCAGCTTAATCTTGTATTGCACATATAAAAAATTCTTTTATCACCAAAAATTAAAAATCTCTTTATATATTTCATCTACATCTTCCTTCTCAATATTTTGTCCTGCAATACTATAATTATAATTATTATCCAGCAGTTTGTAAAATTCTATTTCTATTTTATATTATATTAGATTATAAGAAAAAGGAAGATGATATAGCCATTTATTTAAGCTGGCCCGTCAGGAATATATCCTCTAAACTGCGCCTTATATAGTTTTGCATAAATACCGTTTGTATCTAATAGTTCCTCGTGCTTCCCTTTTTCCTCTATTCCCTTATCAGTAAGCACTACAATTTCATCAGCATTTCTAATAGTTGATAGTCTATGGGCTATAACTAAAGTAGTTCTACCCACTGATAATCTTTCTAGAGACTCCTGAATAGCTATTTCTGTTTCGTTATCGAGTGCAGATGTAGCTTCATCAAGAATCAATATTGGTGGATTCTTTAGGAAAACTCTGGCTATAGATACTCTTTGCTTTTGTCCACCTGAGAGCTTTACTCCCTTTTCTCCAATATATGTTTCATAGTTATTAGGAAGAGTCATAATAAAGTCATGTATGTTAGCATTCTTAGCTGCTTCTACTACTTCCTCATCTGTAGCATCTAGGTTTCCATACATAATATTCTCTTTTATAGTTCCTGTAAATAAGAATACATCTTGCTGTACTAATCCAATGTTCTTTCTTAGTGACTTCAGTTTAATATCCTTTATGCTAATACCATCTATAAGTATATCTCCATCATCTAGTTCATAAAATCTAGGTATTAAATGACAAAGCGTAGTCTTTCCACCACCTGAAGGTCCTACTAATGCAAGGGTTTCTCCCGGTTCAATAGTATAATCTATCCCTGCCAAAACTGTTTTATTGTTGTCTTCATAGCTAAATGTAACATTTCTCAGTTCTATGTTACCCTTAACATCTTTTAGATCTACAGAATTTTCACTATCTACAATGTCTGGTTCGATATTCATTATTTCTTGGAATCTTCTAAATCCTGTCATTCCTTCCTGATATTGTTGAACAAACATAGCTAATCTTCTAATAGGCTGTAAGAAAAAGTTTACATACAATAGAAATGAAACTAGTTCTCCATAGCTTATAAGTTCTCTAAAAGCGAAATATCCACCTGCACTTAATGCAACTAGGTTTAAAATGTTAGAAAAGAAGTTAACTCCAGAAGTAAACTCAGCCATTACTCTAAAGGCGCCTTCTCTTGTTTCTCTGAACTCATTGTTTCCAATACCAAACTTTTCTACTTCAAAATCTTCATTAGTAAATGATTTAGATACTCTTACTCCTGATATACTGTTTTCAAGTTGAGCATTTACTGCTGCAATTTTCTTACGCTGCTCCATAAATGCATTTTCTAACTTTTTCCTTTTTGATACAGCAAACCATATCATAATAGGTACAAAAGCAAATATAATTAGCGTCAATCTCCATTCAACATTTAAAAGTATAACAAAGGATCCAACTAGCATTACTAGTGAAATAAATAAATCTTCCGGTCCATGATGAGCCAACTCAGTTATTTCTCTTAAGTCGTTTACTATTCTAGACATGATATGTCCTGTTTTTGTATTATCAAAATATTTAAAAGATAAGGTCTGAATATGAGAAAAAATCTCCTTACGCATGTCAAATTCCATCCTTGTGCCTACTATATGACCCCATGAATCAACTACATAATTGCAAATATATCTAACTATATACAATAGAACTAATACACCAGTTATAATGACTAAGCTTTTTATTTCTTTATTTGGAATTACTTCATCAATAATCTTGCTAGTAGCCATAGGAAAAACTAAATCCAATGCCGAAATCATAAACGCACAAATCATATCTAATAAGAATATCTTCCAGTGTGGTCTATAATATGTAATAAATTTTCTAAGCATTATGAGGACCTCCTTCATATTTATCTAGTTGTTTAGCTAATTCTTCTAATCCAAATAGCATATTATCTACAACTTCTTCATTAATATCAATTAAAGCTTTCTTTACAAATTCAGTACCTGCCTGGTAATTTATTGAGTTTATCAACTCCCTACCAACTTGTGTAAGAGCAACTTTACTTACTCTTCTATCATTCTTATCCTTAACTCTTTCTACTAAGCCCTTTTCTTCTAACCTTGATATTCTCTCAGAAATCGTATTCTGAGCTTTTTTTGTTTCCTTAGCCATCTCTCCTATAGTTGGAGGATAATCCGTTTTATTAAGAAAAATCAATGTATGAAATTGATCAAAAGTAAGATTGTTGTCTTGAGCTAGCAGGTGACGCTTTCTATGTACTAGACTATTAATATACCTTACATACTTGATTATTTCTTCTGTTTTCATTGATAGGTCCAAAATCTCCCTCCCCTTTATGTCGTAGTGCGATATTTTTGATACACTAAATATTATAGGGTATTAATTCTATGTTGTCAATCGTTATAATAAATAAAGGGTGGAAGAAAAAATCCACCCTTTTAATCTCTAGCAAATCACTTAATACCAATATCCTGGTCCATAGCCGTAGCCATAACCTGGATATCCAAAATATCTTCTTCTCCTCCTTCTTCTTCCTAACAGACTTCCTAATAATATTATACCAATCAAGTCTCTACTTAATCTTCTTCTACCATAATATGGCCTTTGCATGGTATCAATCATACTTGCACCATATTTATTTTCATCTATGTCAGCATCTATTTCTGGACTTTCTCTCCTCATACCATCGTATATCTCGTCAATCATTTCTTCTATTTCTCTATCTGAAGGTTCCCAATCCATTCCCCTCTCTCTAGCACGTCTTTCAATACAATCGTTTACCTTCGGATATAGTCTATGATATAAGTCTGGGTATCTTCTATACATATCAGAATCGTCAAAATATTTATCCATGTAGTTCATAGTGCACCTCCTTATTTTATGCCCTTTCTTTGCACTATCATTTTACGTAGAACGTCCTGTTTTGTTACACTACATGTATTTTAACAATTTGTATAGCTCAAAACACAAGTCTATTTATTCGCTTTGGTCACCATCTAGACTTAATTCTAATTTACATCTATTTAATAGGGATGCAATCAAAAATGTATTTATGTAAGTAAATGCCACAGCTCCAGTATCATTAATAATAAAAGCAATAATTGATACTATAAACATTAAAGAATACTTTTCCAAAAATTCAATATCCTTTTTAATAATATTCTTTATAAGCTTTTTCTCTTCTTTATAAAATTTCCTTAAAAAGAATATTTGAAATATAATAATTATATTCCAAGGTGGCAATATTGATATTAATAAAAGCTGCTTTAGCTTAATGATTATGATATAATATAATTCCTTAATACCAAAAATCCTAATACGCTCAACAAGACTGCCTGCATGACTTATATTTCCACTGTTAATATCAATATATATGTTTGCACCCAATATAATAATTCCCATACCTATTAAGACAAGGATTCCCTTCTTATCTTTATTGCCCTTAAATAATTTCACATATAGTACTATTAAAAATAAAATAATTGACGTTATATAACCACCTACATTAGCTCCATATTTTGCTGATAGTGCAATTATCACTATTGGTAAATACAATAATGCCACCCAAGATGGAACATAATTAGATACAAGCTTTCTCAGTTCATAAAATGTAATTATAGAGGTAGCAATCAAAACTCCCATGACGTCATTATTTAACCCATAAAATCTACCTGCAGCAACTATATTGTTATAGCCTATGAAAGAGCTATATATCAAATTGGGATTGAAAAAGTTTCCTATTAAAAAAAGTACATTTATTGTTATAGATATGACTACAGTTGAGTTAATTTCTCTTTCAATCAATATCCTTGAGATAAATAAAGATGTAATAATTATAAAAATACAATATGTCAACAAATATCTGTGGAAATTAAAAACTCCATATAATATAGATAATAGTAAGCTTAATATGACACTAGTCATAATGAAATCATACCTATTAAAATCTCGCTTTTTCTTAATTGTATAGCTAGATAAAACAATAAGCTGAGCCATTATGACAAATCCATGAAAAACATATTTAATAATACTTAAATTCAAAAACTCAAGTAGATTATTCTTGTTCTCTTCAATGATATCCATACTTTCTCTTTGGCTTACAAATATTCTATTGCCAATACTTCCAGCCTTTTCAATTTTATATTTGGCTTCTATGTCAGTCTTTATGTCTAAGCTAGTAATCAAGCCATCCCTTCTTGTTGTTTTACTAGATATAATACCCGGTTGGTCTTCAGAATTTTTATAAATAATAGGAAGTAGATTACTGTTCCATTTATAGCTAATATCTCCTTTAATATTTTCAGGAAATACATATATTCCCATACTTTCATAGAGATGTACATTACTCGGTTCGTCAATGTATCGTTCTAATACTTGAATCCTTTTTTTGTTCCCTTCAATATTATATGAAACTACTAAGACATCCACATGTTTATATAGGTCATCAGTAGTTTTTCTAAGCCATTTAACATCATAATAAATATCTTCAACTCCTTTGTTAATTTTCCCCTCCTTATTTGCTATTAATAGGGATGAAGGTCCTTCTCCTAAAAAGCCTGTCCTAATTCCCTTTTCCTGTAGATTATCACCTAAGAAGTCATTGCTTTTGGCAAATGAAGGGTAACTGTTTTTAAGGTCTTCAATTAAATTATCATATCCTTGTATTTCAATGGTGCCTTCATTAAGTAACCTTATGCCTTTGTACAGTCCATTTTTTAGCTTTACTCGCCTCCCTTTAGCCATGGTCATAAAAAAGCTTTCTTTATTGCCTTTTCTATATAATTCAGCTGTTTTTACACTCATAATGCCTAAGGAAGCATTATTACTTATGATTTTCTTAGTAGTATCTAGGTCTAATTCATCTAATACTATAATTAAAACTTTCTGATTAGTTGCTAAGCTAAAGCTAGACAATCCAAAGATTAGAGATAGTATTATAATCAATGTTTGTAAAATTTCTTTTCTTCTTATTCTCATGATTTCATCCTTTTAGTACATTAAGTGATTGATAATAGAAAGAATCCCAACTATAACTGCAAATATACCTACTATAGCCTTTAGTATAAAATAATCATCAATAATTAAATCATCATTCTTAACTATTGTTTTTTCATTTATCAAAGCTTTGCAATCAAAAAAATCCCCAAAAATTGAATATAGCCCTATTAAAACAAAAAATAATCCTATATACAGCACACTATCACCTCTTATAATTGCTTTAATACACCAATATTTAATATATTAGTTGTATAATATGATTATTGGACAAATGTTACAAAAAAATACTTTTTTATATGCAGGACTTCCCTAGCTTTTGTCGAATACTCCATAGATAAACTAACTCTCAAAGGGGCGATTACATGAATATTGCAATAGTCGGGGCAGGCCGTGGTGGCACAAATCTTATTAAATCCTTAATTTCATTAGATAGTGTGAAGATTTCCATTGTCATAGATTTAGATCTAGAAGCACCTGGTATAGCCATGGCCAAAGAGCTAGGAATTAGATACTCTTCGTCACTTGATGATATCTCAAATGTACCTGTAGACATGATAATTGAAGCAACAGGATCAAAAAAAGTTGCAGATGCATTAGGCGAAAAATTCCAAAATAAGTACGATATAATTGATTCACATGCTGCATTACTAGTATCCTCTTTAGTAGAAGGAAATATGATTACTTTGGGAAAAATGAATAATCAAATAGAAGCAATTAACAAAACCTCCGCTATTGTTCAGAACAATCTTCATTCAATATATGATTCTGTTAATGATGTTCATAAAATAGGCGATAGCCTTTTTGCCTCGACTGATGCTTCAAACAAGTACATAGAAGAAAGCGATAAAGTCATTAATTATGTAAACAAAATTGCTAACCAAACTAAAATACTAGGATTGAATGCGAACATAGAGGCAGCAAGAGCTGGTGAACATGGAAGAGGCTTCTCAGTCGTAGCTAAAGAAGTCCAAATACTAGCTGGCAACAGCGAAAAATTTGCCCTAGAAATTAGTGAACTTTTAGAAAAGATCTCTGGTGAAATACAAAAAATTAATTTAGAAATTGGAAAACTCAAAGTTCTATCTGTAGAACAAATAGATTCGTCTAAATTAGTAAGTACTGCCATGGATAAGCTAACAGAAGTAGTAACAAAATAATAAAGGAGAAAGCATTTTTGCTTTCTCCTAATTTTTATTTAAATTTATATGGCAAGTTCCTTATTTATTTTTTTGGTCAATTCAAAAATTTTCATGCTGTTATTTCTAGTTAAGCCAATCATTTTTTCTGCGATTCTATATTTTTTCATTTCGTAATAGCACAAAGCAATATAATACTTTAGTTCCTCGAGCTTGTCCTTATCAGGTGCATCAGAGTTTATTGCAATCTCATAGGATAAATTAAAGTATACCAAAGCCTGGTCTAATTCTTTTTTATTATATAAAATAATTCCAATTTTCTCATGAATATCACTTACATATACTAAATCGTTTTCTCGTGCATAGTAAACTAAAGCTCCTAAAAGCTGAGACATGGCGCATTGATATCTTTCGTTATGCAATGAAAATACTCCTTTAAGATAAAGTGCCTCTGCTCTATAGTTCGATAATTCAAATTTTGATGCTAAATAAATAGTTCTATACAGATTTTTCACATACTTATAATCAGTAATCTCTAAGTTAAATTCAACCTCTTCTAACCATTTTTCGCATTTCTCTCTTGCTAAATCTATATCACTTTTTAATAAATAGGATGAATCTATATTTATATCATAACCCTTTAATCCAGCATATTCATTGATTCTATTTGATAAATAAGTAGCATTAATTGCATTAATAGCTCTTTTATTGTTTTCAAACATAGAGATGTAGTTCTTAGAAAATTTATCACCAGCAATTTCATCCTGCCGAAGCTTCAAAATCTTTCTGATTTCCTTTAGTCTCTTACCAGGACTTAAAATCTTTAGTTCTTTCATTCAACAACACTCCTCGTTTTACGTGTAATAAAACTTTAACACAAAAATAGCAAAAAATCAGTCATAACTTGTCGATTTAGTAAGATATTTTTTGTTTCTTTTGTTTTTTATGTCTAAGATTAATTTTTTATGTCTTCTCTTTGATTTAGCCAAGTGACTATATGGTCAATTACATCATCTCTTGTTTTTTCATTCATAATTTCATGATATAAACCTGGAAATAATATAATTTCTTTATCCTTTGAACTGATTTTTTTATAAAAATTTTCAGAACCTTCCTTTGCTACAATCATATCATCTTCTCCATGAAGAATCAGGCAAGGGCAATTGTACTGTTCTATACTATCATTAAGCCATTTTACTCCATTTACTAGAAATTCGACATATAAATTTAGTGTTGCATCCTTCAAATTCAATGGGTCTATTAGATAGTTATTTACAACATCCTGATTTTTACATAATGTATTGGTAATAGGATTTTTAATTCTAATTTTAGGTGCAATTTTACTAATAGCTACAAGAGCCTGACCCTTTAAGCCTTTAACCTGTGAATTAGCGCTAATTGCAGCTGCAGAAAGCATCTGACCCTTAAGCTTGTCTCTGTATTTAATACCATAAGCTGCTGCAATTAATCCACCCATACTATGACCTAGCATATAAATGGGAACGGATGGATTCTCTTCTATGGCCATGTCAACTATAGCATCTGTATCAAATAAAAAATCATCAAACTTCTTTATGTAACCCTTATGACCCTCAGTTTTACCATGTCCTCTGTTGTCAAATCTGTATACTCCATAGTTCTGATCATATAAAACCTTAGTTAGATACTCATATCTTCCTAAATGCTCTGCAAAACCATGAACTATAACTACGATTCCTCTAGGATTATATGGTATATCCTGTACAAAATGTAGCCCTAGCCCATCAAAGGATTTGACATAACCTTCTCTTTTCACAGTAAAACCCTCCTTAATATTATCTGATGCATATACAATAATACTATTAAATAAAGAAAGTATTAAGTACTTCCTTATATTATTTATATATTTATGTTCTTAACCATATTGTACTACATTTTTAATATGTTTACAGACAAAATGTGATAAAATATAATAAGTTTAAAGATTTGAAAGGAGTTTGACTATTGGATAGCAATTTTTTTAACTTTCTAAAGATGAAATACAATATAGATTTAAATGAACAACAAAAATTAGCTGTTTTACATAAGGATGGACCTGCAATAGTCTTAGCCGTTCCTGGTGCTGGTAAGACAACAGTACTTATATCTCGTACTGCTCATATGATAATGAACTATAATATCAAGCCTGAAAATATATTGTCTATTACTTTTAGTAAAGCAGCAGCAAGAGACATGAAGGACCGGTTCACTTCTATCTTTGGCAGCAATATTGGAGCTAAGGCAATATTTTCAACTATTCATAGCTTTGCCTATTCAATTATTAGAGAGCATGGGAATTTAACTAAATCTCATTATACCTTATTAGAAGGGAACATGTCGGCAATCAGCAAAGTAGCAATTCTTAGAGATATATATAAGAGCATAAATAATGCTTTTATAAATGATGATAAATTAGAAGAGCTTCAGAGTAGTATAAGCTATATAAAAAATATGATGCTGGATGTAGAAGAATATCTCAAGCTAAATAAAAATCCAATAAACGGGTTTAGTGAAATATTCAATATGTATGAAAGCTTTAAAAAAGAAAATAATTATATCGATTTTGATGATATGCTAACGCTAGCTTTTGATATACTTAAATCTAATCCAGAATTATTAAATAAATATAAAAATAGGTTTAAATATATTCAAGTAGACGAGGGTCAAGATACTTCTAAAATTCAAAATGAGATTATAAAAGTTCTCGCAAAGCCGAATAACAACTTATTTATAGTAGCAGATGATGACCAAAGCATATATGGATTCAGAGGAGCTGTACCTGAAGAGCTACTTAGCTTTAATAAGAAGTATTCAGCTTCAAAGATGTTTTACATGGAGGAAAACTATCGTTCTTCAAATAATATAGTATATATATGTAATGAGTTCATTAAGAAAAATATTAGTAGATACACTAAAAATCTGATTACCTCAAATCCTAGTAATAGACCTATAACCATAGTCAAGGTAAAGGACGAGTATCAACAGTATAACTATCTTATAGATAATCTATTGAAAAAGCAGTCCTATTATAATTCTGCTATATTATATAGAAACAATTTATCACTAATAGGTATTGTAGAATCCTTCACTAGACATAGTATTCCTTTTTATGTTAGGGATTCTAAGATGAATTTCTTTAACCATTGGGTTTTAAAGGATGTGGTAGCTTTTTTTAATGTAGCACTTAACCCTAAGGATAAGGCTTCTTTTGAAAAGATATATTTTAAAATGAATAAGTATATTTCAAAAAATGCTATGAATTTTGCCCTAAATGCAAAAAGTCCAGACACGGTTTTTGATTTGCTTCTAGAATTCCCAGGATTTCAATACTTCCAGCTTGAGAACATTAGAAAGCTTGCCAAGGAATTCAGGCAATTATCAAAGAAAAAACCAAATGATGGAATACAATTCATTGAAAAAGAACTCGAGTATTCTAGCTATCTTAAAGATAACTGTAAAAGTCTTGGTTATTCCTATGAAGGTATTAAATCAATAATATCAAATATTAAAATAATTGCTAAAGAAACGAAAAGCATTCCAGATTTTCTAGATAAGCTCAATAAGCTACAAAAAAGTATTGAGGATTCCAGATTCAATAAGGGAAAAAACGCAGTACATCTATCAACTATACATTCTGCAAAAGGACTAGAATTTGAAGAAGTATATATGGTTGATTTGGTAGATGGTGAATTCCCATCTTCATCTACTATAGAGGTCTATGATGAAGGAAATTTCAAACCAATGGAAGAGGAAAGAAGGCTTTTTTATGTAGGTATGACAAGGGCAAAAAAATATCTGGATATAATAACCTTAGATTCTATTAATAATGAAAAGGTTGAAAACTCTAGATTTGTAAAAGAGCTTCAGGAAATAATGCTAGATCTCCAGAAAAACCAGGCTAGGAATAGTCTAAAGATAGGAAGCCAAGTGATACATACTAAGTTTGGCAAGGGAAAAGTGCTGAAGTTAAATAATGATAAGATTGAGATAATGTTTGATAATAACTGCTTAAAGAAAATGTCTTTAAATAGTTGCTTGAAGAATGGATTGTTGAAGGTGTTAGGGTAAGGGGACATTCGTCCCCTTATCCCTATGTTAAAATGCTATGATTAATCCGCCATCATTTGCATAAACTGTGCTGATACCTGCTGTTTCTACGATTATAATGTCTTTGAATCTATATCTTTGCTGAACTTGTTCCTTGAACTTCAGAGCCTTTTCTAGGCAATTACAATGTGCTATACCTAAAATCCTATCCTCTAGCTTTTCTCCTTGTTCTCCTATTACCTCTACTAGCCTTCTTAAAGCTTTCTTTGAACCTCTAACATTTTCTACTAGGGCAATTTCACCCTTTTCTGTACCTCTCATTATTGGTTTAATTGAAAGCAATGAAGCTATTTTCCCCTTTAAGGAGCCTATTCTACCTGCTTTAATTAGATTTTCAAGTGATTCTAAGACAAAAAAGGTCTTCATGTTTTTTATATATTCATTTACCCTTTCAACTATTTTAAGGTTATCCTCTTCATTATTTAAGGTTTCTAGTATTTTTAAGCTAATTAAGGTCTCCCCTACAGATGCGCTAAAGGAGTCAAAAACATGGATAAACTTATTCGGAAGCTCTTCCAATACCATTTTTTTTGCCATCATAGCATGATCATGTGTGCTACTAAGCATAGAGGATAATGTGACAACAAAAATATTTTCTGCATCCTCATATTCCTTAATAAAGTCTCCAGGTGAAGGACTAGCTGTCTGTGGAGCCTTATCTGATGCACTCATAGCCCTTAATAGCTCCCTTGTATCTAAATCTTTATCATCGACATATACCTTATCTTCTATATGTATAGTTAAAGGAACTAGCTTTATATCTACTGTTTTTTTCAATTCTTCATTAAAATCACAGCAACTGTCTGCTATAACCTTAAATCTCATAAATTCTCCCCCTAAATATTTTGATATTTTTATTATTACATTTTACTTAAAAATAAACAAGGTTTTTGTAGAAAACTCGAGAAGTAGTTTTGATTACTACATATTATTATATCATCACTCTTATTGGTGTTACAACAATTATTTATTGTTTTAACTATAAATTTGTGTTATCTTATAAATAATCGAGGTGATAGTATGAATATTTCAGAAGACCAGCTACATAAGCTAGTAAAAGAAATCTCTTTATTTAATGAAATTGATATTAGAGATATACCTAATATAGATCTCTACATGGATCAGGTAACGACATTTTTTGATGATAGGCTTGGTCATTTAAAAAGAGGAGAAAATGAGCCAATATTAACTAAAACTATGATTAACAATTATACTAAAGACAAGGTTATTATTCCACCTAAAAGCAAAAAATATAGTAGAGACCACATGATTTTACTTATTTTGATATATAATTTGAAGCAAATATTATCTATAAATGATATTAAATCCTTGCTTATGCCCTTAACCATAGAACTAACAACTGATGAAGATCCTAGTATTTCTCTAGAAGATATTTATTCTGCTTTTGTTGATATAAAAAGCGAAGAACTTGCAGGCTTTCAGGGCTATTTTGAAGATAAATTTACTAATATAAAAGAAAAGCTATCGGAGAAAAATAAAGATAGTATCCCTAAGCTTGAGCTTCTATTATTAGTGCTTTCACTTATTACCCAGGCAAATTCTCAAAAAAGACTAGCTGAGAAAATAATAGATACTTATTTTAAATCAAAATAGAACATTCATAAAAAGCCACCAATAGGTGGCTTTTTATGATTTCGCACCATGATAAGTGCATGATTGCCTAGTTTGACTATCTCTCTCTGTTGTCTTTGCTGTCTTTGTTGTTAATGTCATTGTTATTGTTATTGTTGTTGTTGTCCTTGTTGTTCTTGTTTTCATTTCTGTTTAAGTTGTTTAGCTTATTATTTTTTTCTCTTTTGTTCTTAGCCATAACCAGACTCCTTTCTTTGGTAGTTCGATAATATTTTATCCATAAGTAATAATATTATGTGCTTTTAAAAAAATTTTTAAAGTATTTAAAATTGATCTCTTACATAAAAAAGACATGAGATTAAAGCTCAAGTCTTTCCATTTATATCTATTTAGTTCTTAACTCCTCTAGATTCAACTCTTCCTTTTCAAAAGCGATTATTTCACCCTTATTTATTACTATACAAGGTATGCCTACTCTACCAGCCTTCTTGACTTCATCAAATCTAGGTGAATTGTCTCTAAACTTTAAAAAACTTTTTAGATTTAGCATGTTCTCTGTTATATCCAAATAAATGAACTCAATGCTTTCATTTGAAAGAAACTCTTTCATTGGCTCGCAGCCTGGTCAATGCTTACTTCCAAAAACAATTATCTTTTTCATGCAAACCCCCAATTTGTGCTGCATATTAGGGTTCCACCATCCTTTCCTTATAGAAAAATTGTAGTATATAAAACTATTATAACTTAATTTATTTGCCTTGTATATCTACATTACACTATTGTTTTACTATGATGCCTTAGATAATAGATTAGCTTTTACCTTCATTATTTAGTTTATCATATCTATATAATATGGCTATCATTCGCTCTAGACTTATAGGCTCCTTAGGTGAAGTACCATCTGTAATATTAATTTCTGGACCTCTTGCCCACTCCATAGCTTCCCTTGCCCAAGGGCTTAAGGATGTATCCTTTAGTTCCTTGGCAACCATAACTTTAAATTTATTCCACTGTGCCCAATTATCTTTTTCCAATATCCTAGGGCAATGCTTTCCACTCCAGTCATAATGTCTTCTTAATCTATCTACTCCCCAGCCTCTCTTTAACAGTATCAGAGCTGATAGCCTAACTGCATTTTCTATAGTTTTTTGCCTGTTTCCGCTTTCACATATTTCAATTGATATAGACTTATTATTTCCTGTGCCTTTTAGTCCATCTCCTGCATGCCAAGCTATTTCATTTTGTGGAATAGCTTCAAAAGCCTCCTTTTCATCAATGACTAAATGCCAGCTAGCAGTTCTTGTGTTGCTTAGATTAGTTAACCAGTCCCTTTCATTCTGTGCAGTGCTATTTGGATTTGCAGTGCTGTGGATAGTTAGATATTCAGGTTCCATAGCTTTACCTGGTCTTCTATTATAAGGTGTATCCTTAGGAATGTGTTGGACACTGACTATCATATGAATCCTCCCTTTAAACTTCATATACGTCAATAGTTAAAAATCATAAATAAAATCAGGTACTATAAAATATAATACCAGAACATATGTTCGAAGTAAAGAGAGAAAAAATTAGCACATGAATACTGCCATGTGCTAATTTTCTGCTATTTTGTAGAGTCTTTTAATTCAACTATTGTCGATTTAAGCTTTGGTACATCATTATGAAGATTTAATATAGTGCTGCCTACAAAAACTCCATCTGCACCTGATTTTTTAGCCATATGGAAGGATAATTGCATTGAGTAGTCCATGAGCTAATCCATATAAGCTCCCAAGAGTATGTGCCATTGAATGTACTATACCTAGTTAAACATTAGTAAATGCCATACCAGCCACCATTGAGGCATTCAACATTTTTTCTCTGTATTCTAGCTTGCTTCCATCTTCAACTGCTTTTGGTAGATATTCTACTATATCCTTAACTGCAGCTTCTACAAGTATATCACTTAAATAGTTTGCCCTGTTTGATCCCCAAGCTTCTAGTCCATGTGCTAAGGCATCCATACCTGTCTCTGCTGTAATCTTTGATGGAATAGTCACTGTAACTAAGTGACCAAACCTGCTTCTAGGGTTCTTTGTGTTTTTGTGATTTGGACTCCATATTTGTTTTCTACCACATCATAAATGGATTCCTTGTTAAAATCATAAACCTTAGCAATAGTCAATACTTTTAAATATATTTAATACATACTTATTGTTTTTTGTAAGTTTTTAACTAAATAATGAAGTCCTATTGTGCATATAGTATGGCAGAATGAAAATTTATAGTAATAATGTTCTAAATAGATTAAGTTAACTTTTTGGGGAAATTGACTACATATCTTTTTTGCTCTTGAAAATAATAATAGTGAGGTGATGAATGTGTCTAATAATAAGAAAAAAGAAAAGAACATGGCAATGCCTATTGAAAAGCAAAATACAGCTGCATGGGCAAACATAGAAAAACAACTGCCAAAGTCAAGAGTTCATATACCAAATTCTCATCAGGTAACAAATGCTAAGGAATGGGTGGATAGTAATCAGAAGTAAACTCAAAAAAAAGAAGTTCCAATGGAACTTCTTTTTTGAGTCTTAATACTTCATTTCTGTCAGCCTTTTATAAGTCTTATATCTTTCTCTAGCATGCTTCTCTGCTTTGTTAAATAATTCATCTGCAATATTAGGAAATACCTTCATTATTTGTGAGTATCTAATTTCTCCCTCAATAAATTCCCTAAATGATGCAGTTGGTTCTTTGGAATCTAGTATGAATGGGTTTTTGCCCTCCTCTTTTAAGAGAGGATTATATCTATAAAGATGCCAATAGCCTGCTTCCACTGCTTTCTTTTCTTGAACAACACTAGTTCCCATTCCTGTTTTTATACCATGACTGATGCAAGGTGCATAGCATATTATAATGGATGGTCCCTTATAGCTTTCGGCTTCTCTAATGGTTTTTGTTGCCTGATTCATATTGGCACCGAGAGCAATCTGTGCCACATATACATAACCATAGCTCATTGCCATCAGACCTAAATCCTTTTTCCTAACTCTTTTGCCGCCCGCTGCAAATTTAGCCACAGCTGCTGTAGGAGTAGCTTTAGAGGATTGACCTCCTGTATTTGAATATATCTCAGTATCCAATACTAAAATATTTACATCTTCTCCTGTAGCCAACACATGGTCTAATCCTCCATAACCAATATCATATGCCCAGCCGTCACCACCTATGATCCAGATAGATTTCTTAGTGAGGTAATCTTTCTTCTCCAATAATTCTTTTGTAATTGGGTCATTATGACTGTGTTCTTTAAGTGACTCTAGAACTCTTTGGGAGGTTTTTTTTGATAGTTCTCCATCATCCATGTTATCAAGCCAGTCTCTAAAGGCTGATTTGCATTCATCATCTAACTCTGATTCTAATCCTTGCCTCATCAAATCTCCTAATCGTTCTCGCATCTGCTTAACTCCAATTGACATTCCAAATCCATACTCAGCATTATCCTCAAATAAAGAGTTAGCCCATGAAGGTCCTTTCCCTTCAGGTGTGGTACTGTATGCAATCGAGGGAGCACTAGCCGCCCATATAGAAGAGCAACCTGTTGCATTGGCTATCATCATCCTGTCTCCATAAAGCTGAGTCACTAGCTTGACATAGGCAGTTTCACCACAGCCAGCACATGCTCCTGAAAACTCTAGTAAGGGTCTTGCAAATTGACTGTTCTTTACAGTTTCCTTATTCACCAAATTATCCTTGTCACTAATAGTCATTGCAAATTCCCAGTTTTCCTCTTGTCTAACTATTTCTTCATCTGCATCCACCATAACTAAAGCCTTTCCAGGTGCAGGACATACATCAGCGCAATTTCCACATCCTGTACAATCTAAAGTGCTAATCTGAATACGATAGGCAAGGTTTTCAATCCCTTTACCAATTGCCTTCTTAGTTTCAAATGTTTGAGGTGCTTTAGTCTTCTCTTCTTCATCTAATAAAAAAGGTCTAACTACAGCATGAGGACAGATATATGAGCATTGATTGCATTGGATACATTTTTCCATCTGCCATTGAGGAACCGTTGGTGCAATACCACGCTTCTCATAGGAGGTTGTGCCTAATGGATAAGTTCCATCCTCCATTCCTATAAAGGCACTGACAGGTAGTTCATCTCCTTCATGTCTTGCCATTGGTCTTTGAATATTTTTTACAAAACTAGGCTCTTCTTTAATAGGTAGTTCTTCATCTTGAGCTTGATCCCAATGAGCTGGAACATTTATCTTAACTAAGCCATCTATGCCTCTATCAACGGCTATATTATTCATTTCTACTATTTTTTCGCCCTTTTTACCATACATGCTTTCAATATTTTTCTTTAGATATAATATTGCATCTTCAATAGGTATTGCATTAGTTAGCTTAAAGAAAGCAGCTTGCATAATCATATTGATTCTATTACCTAATCCAATTTCATCTGCTATCCCCATAGCATCAATAGTGTAAAAATCAACTTTATTATCAGAAATAGACTTTTTTAAAGAAGCAGGGAGCTTATCCTCTAGTTCATCTTCAGTCCATGGGCAGTTTAGTAAAAAAACTCCTTTATTTCTAATGCCCTTTAACAAATCAAAATGATTCACATATGAGCTGTTATGGCATGCAATATAGTCTGCACTATAAATCAAATAGCTAGACTTAATTGGACTTTTCCCAAATCTAAGATGAGAAATGGTAGAGCCTCCAGACTTTTTGCTATCATATGAAAAATAGGCTTGAGCGTACAAATCTGTATTGTCTCCAATAATCTTGACTGCAGTTTTATTTGCACCTACTGTTCCATCAGAGCCTAGTCCCCAGAATTTACACCCAATATTTCCTTTAGGTGTTGTATCTCCTATATCCTCATCTGGAAGTGATGTGTCACTTACATCATCTAAAATTCCTATGGTAAATCCATTCTTTGGCTCCATCTGCTTCAAGTTTTTATATACAGCAAAAATTTGAGAGGGTCTTGTATCCTTAGATCCTAGTCCATATCTTCCTCCTAGAATTATAGGTTGGTCTTTATGATTATAGAAAAGACTTTTTATATCTAAATATAGGGGTTCTCCAGTAGCACCTGGTTCCTTTGTCCTATCTAAAACAGCTATTCTTTTCACACTTGCAGGTAGCACCTTAAAGAAGTATTTAGATGAAAATGGTCTATAAAGATGGACCTTAATCAAGCCTACCTTTTCACCTTTACTCATTAAGTAATCTATGGTTTCCTCTATTGTGTCACATACAGAGCCCATAGCTATGATTATGTCCTCTGCATCCTCTGAGCCATAATAATTAAAAGGCTTATAATCTTTTCCTGTTAACTGACTAATATCACCCATATATTTGGCCACTATATCAGGAACATTGTCGTAGAAAGTATTTGATGCTTCTCTTCCTTGAAAATATACATCAGGATTTTGTGCAGTTCCTCTAGCTACAGGATTATTTGGGTTTAATGCATTCTCCCTAAACGCCTTTAGTGCATCATGGTCTAATAACTTTCCTAATTCTTCATGTTCTAGTACTTCAATCTTCTGGTACTCATGAGAAGTCCGAAAGCCATCAAAAAAGTGAAGAAAAGGTACCCTAGACTTTATAGCAGCTAAATGGGCAACACCTGCTAAATCCATAACCTCCTGAACACTATTAGATGCTAATAATGCAAAGCCGGTCTGTCTAGTAGCCATTACATCCTGGTGATCACCAAAAATTGATAATGCATGAGTTGCAATTGCACGAGCACTTACATGAAATACTCCAGGCAACAATTCTCCTGCAATTTTATACATATTGGGAATCATAAGCAAAAGCCCTTGGGATGCTGTATAGGTTGTTGTCAAGGCTCCTGCCTGTAAAGAACCGTGAACAGCACCTGAAGCACCTGCCTCTGACTGCATCTCCACTACTCTAACAGTTTGCCCAAATAAGTTTTTCTTCCCGTGGCACGCCCATTCATCTACTCCCTCAGCCATAGGTGTAGATGGAGTGATGGGGTAAATGGCTGCTACATCTGTAAAGGCATATGATACATAGGCAGCTGCTTGGTTCCCATCCATAGTTTTTTCTTTTCTTGCCATCATTGTCCTACCTTTCTTTTGGTTTTTTATTGTCTTCCATATCTAGGTATATTATTTGATATTTTCATGGAATCATGCATAATCCTTGTAAATTCACGAAAAAAAAGACTCTAAGCTTGGAACAAATAAAGTTCAAAGCCAGAGCCTTATATAAAACTGTATTTTAATCAATTTAAATTTACTTTACATATCTAGCGTTGAATTCCGCATCACTCTTAGTAAGATAGATAATACCTTCTATAAATCCAATAATTGCTGGTACATAGGTCCAACAGAAAAGTAAATACAGTATTCCCATACCTATCTTTCCTAAATAGAACTTATGTATTCCCAGACCTCCTACAAAAATGCCAAGTAATCCTGCGACAACCTTACTCTTAGCAGGTTTATAAGGTGTAGTGGTATACATAGGTTGTGACACAGCTGGTGCTTGTTGTGGTGGAGCCTGATATTGAGGTGCTTGTGGTTGCTGTGGTAAGGATGTAGTTATGGTTTCTCCACAATATTTACATTCCCCTGCATTCAAATCTAAAGAAGCTCCACAGGATGGACAAAATTTGTTACTCATTAGAATCACTCCTTCTCTATTTTTTGACCAAAGTATAATACCAAAGCTAGTATAAAAGAATAGATTGAAAGTAAAACTAGCTGCCAAACTAAATATCCTATGATAGTGCCTTTTATTAGGAATATAGAAAATATACTAGATAAAAGTATATACAGTATAGTAATTACTATCACAGATATAAAATAAGGCACCCCAAGTCTACTAAAAATCTTATTTGGAAAAAAAATCATTCCATTTAAAAGTGCTAGTCCCAAGAGCAAGAATAAAAGAACTAGTAATGACTTGTCAATAGCTACACTATAAAACAAACCAAAAACACTAAAAAAACCATAGATTATAGCAATATCGAAAACTATAGAGCCTAAGATTTTCAAAATATATACTGATGAGGTCTTATTATTTATCAAAATTAATCCTCCAATTTAGTTCCGCATTCTGGGCAAAACTTTGTCCCAGGCAAACTTTCGGCATTGCAATTTGGACATACTCTCTTCTGCATTGAATTACCACAACCTGGGCAGAATTTAACATTTTCATCAACTAGGGTTTTACATGAAAAGCATTCAACCTTAGCTATAGAAGCTTTCTCTCCACAATTAGAACAATACTTAACGCCTTCTTGGATAGCAACTCCACATTTACGGCAGCTAATAGTTTGACCAGGTGTGTTCATAACACTTCCTGCAGCTGTGGCAAATGTGTTGGCCACAGCTAATCCAGCTCCTGCACCTAATCCAAGCCCTATACCTGCAGATGCAATACTGCCTCCACCTTCGTTACCTGCAGCTGTTTCCATTACATCAAACGATCTCTTGATGTTGTAGCGATTGTCTCCAATAATATCAAAGGCCGCTTTTTCTCCAAGTATTTTGTTAATAACATCAAAATCTTCATCAGGAAAATTAATAGATGATATAAAGAAATTGATTATATTAATACCAAAGCGATTGAATTCTCCTGCAATACGTTCCGTCGCTTCCTTAGAAATATCCTCTAGCTTTGGAGTAATCTCTAATACTGATATCCTTTGGTTGATTATTATATCTGAAATAATTGTCTTGATTTTTGATACAATGACCCCTCTAAAGTATTTAGTCACAATGTCATACTTAACTACCTGACCATCACCTACTGCTCCTATTATCTCTGTCAGAAACAAACGATAGTCCATAATCTTCATTGCAAATTGGCCAAAGGCACGTACCCTAAGTTTGACATTATACTTAGGGTCTATTAGACTTATAGGATCTGTAGTTCCCCATAGTATATCCAGTTTTGCAGTAGTATTTATAAAAAACACTTCAGCGGTAAAAGGAGTTCTTCCCCCAAAGGGAATATTAATAAAGGACTTTAAAAAGGGTATGTTATTAGTGCTAAGTGTATAAGTGCCCGGTAAAAACAAGTCTAATGCCCTACCACCCTTAACAAAAATAGCCACTTGGCCTTCATTTACAATAAGCTGTGAGCCAGTGGAAAAATCCTCTCCAGGATATCTATAAATAAGCCAATCTCTATTTGGTATACCTCTAAATTTAATAACATCTATAATAGACAACATATCACCTCCCACAAGTATTATGAAATAAATGATAATAAAATAACGCTTTAAAAAATTTATATCTCCATTTATAATTCGATACAAGTATCTTTTTTCCTCTATTGAAAATCTTTTTTTACATTATTACATCTTTTCAGACATTTTTCTGTCTTTACATTATAAATAAACATTTAAATAAGATTTCACAAAAAATACAAAAAAACAAATCACAGAAAAAGTACTTTATGTAGACCTTTTCTGTGATTTCCTAAATAAAGAGTTACCTAGTCATTGGCACTACCTTTTGAACTTAATACAACTTTCTCTCCACACCCGCTACAGAATGTATCACCCGGCTCTAAGTCTCCACCACAATTTGAACAATTATCAGGAGTTTCTAGGGTTATTGGAAAAGCATAGCCACATCTCCTACAGAACTTTGAATCATCAGGTGCTTCATTACCACAGTTAATACATACTTTATTGCCCTCACCTTGCTTTGGAGCTTGGATTGGAGTCGGAATTGAAGCAGGTATTGGTGTCTGTGCTGATGGCTGAATTGGTGGCACTCCTTGATTATTTATATTAGTGGTAGTCTTTTTCTTCTTCCCAGTAGCCAATATTACTATGACCAGAACCAATACAAGAACTACTATACCACCAACAATTGCAGCAATTAATATTATGTTAATTTCCTTTTTATCTTTAATAAGTTCAGGCATCTTATCAGGTTCAACATCACTAGCTGCTGCTACTTCTGGTTTTGGCTGTAAATCAGCTGAAGTACGTGCCTCCGCAAGTAAATCTGCTACTACAGGATATCCAGGATTAGTCTCATTTAATCCACGTAGGATTTCTAATGATTCATTGAATTCTTCCCCTTGAAAAAGAGAATATGCCTCTTTAAATTGAGATGTAAACTTACTCTCAGTTGGAGTTACATTTATCTCATTTAAAAACTGTTTTGCAATACTAATAGGAATAGCAAAATTCATCCCCGCAACTTGTGCTCCGCTATTAGGGTCAATCATTCCAAATGTATTTATACCAACTACCTCTCCATTTTCATTAAACAGTGGCCCTCCCGAATTTCCTCCATGAATAGCAGCATCTGTTTGAAGAATATTCCAGCCTCCTGCCATCTCTTTACGTGCACTAATGATTCCACTTGTTAAAGTAGGCTCTTGGATAGCCTGTACAACATTCAGAGCATCATCAAGTGTGGCTACTGCTGGATAACCCATAGCATAAACCTTATCACCAGTACGAAGTTTAGTATCATCTCCTAATACTACAGTAGGTAAATTGGTCTTATCCAATTTTAGAATAGCTATATCTTTACCTGGAATAGACTCTCCTGCTTTTCGTAAATCAAGCGCTACACCTTTTGCACTTACATCGCTACCTGGAGTTACATTGCCTAGGTAGCAATTATAGCTTGTTTTAAGATTATTGATTTCAATATTATATGAAATCAAGTTATAAAATGCATCTAGCATTCCATCAATTTCCTCTTGGCTCATATTGTAACCAAGTGTTCTCATATCAGTAACAAAGCTATTAGTTCCTTCTATAGCATAGCTTTCAAGTGCACTCATTGCAAAGTTTAGATATAACTCATCCTCATTAGTCTCTACAACATGGGCATTGGTAATAAGATAACCATCTGGAGTAACTATGAAACCAGTGCCAACTACTGCTGTACTTGATGTCTCAGTATATATATTTCCTGTGCCAAAGGCATAGTAGGCCATATTTTCTATCATAAGCTGTACCATAGCCGAATACATTGCCTCTTCTGTATTTGGAATTGAACCCTCTTCTATCAATTGAATAATAGTATTAGATAGATCAGTCTCAAAACTACTATCAAACGCAAATTCGTACATTGTAATATCAGCTGTCCACATTGTTTGTATCAATACTACTCCAGGTTTGTTTATCATTGCAAGACTTCGTGTATCTACGGGAATTATTGTCTTATTGCTTGCTTCAACAACTGGTGAAAAAATGAATGTAATGACTATAAAGACAGCTATTAACTTATATACTGATTTTAGAGCGTGTTTAATCAAATATACCCTCCCCTTTATTCATCTAATTGGATTACAAAAAATATATCTATTTATATAATACCTTTAACAGGATAATATTAGTTTAATAATATACTCTTATTTCTTATGTAAAATTGCTTTTGTATTTATAATATACATTTTATTTTAAATAGTGCCATATGTTTTATAATTAGTGTTATCTATGCTAATTTGCATCTGTCTTTACACCAGTATTGACTTCTGTTTACACACGTGTTATTCTATAAATGAACAAAATTAGGAGGTGACTAATGATTATGAATACTAAAAAACTAGCAATGTCAGCTTTACTAACAGCGCTTGCAATTATTATTCCTTTTGCTGTATTTTTCAAAGTAATAATTCCACCTTTTACTGCTACTCTAGGCTCGCATGTCCCTATGTTTATAGCAATGTTGCTAGGTCCTGAAGTAGCAATTATGGCAGGTCTTGGCTCAGCTCTCGGATTTTTCTTAAACCTTGGCCCACTAGTTGGAGCCAGAGCACTTATGCATGTATTCATTGGACTTTTAGGTGCAAAGCTTATAAGAAAAGGTGTGTCTTTTTGGAAGGTATCTGCAATCACTGCTCCACTACATGGACTACTCGAAGTTCTCGTAGTTATGCCTTTTATAGATTTCAATGTTTATAATCTACTTATAATCACAGGGGTAGGAACTGTACTTCATCACTGTGCTGATGCTTTTATTTCATATGTCATAATAAAGGTACTGCAAAAATCCCCTGTAGCAAATATGTTAAAACCAGCTAATAAAAGTATTCATCTATAAAAAATAAAACAATTCACTCTCTTGTTTTTTCAAGACTATGAATTGTTTTTTATTTTTAACCATTCAGTTTTAATTGATATATAGCATCCTCAGATACACTGGTCTGAGAGCAACTCCTAAATTTATTCCCATAAATCATCCATCAGCTTTTTGATTCGTTCCTTTCTCTCTAAAGTAGATTCTTTGTCTACTGTAATTACATCACCATCAATCAATAAAACATCTCCCTCCTTAACTTCATCTGGGAGTAAGTCTCGATTTATATCTACCATAGTACCATCTTCTTTTTCGCAAATGACAAATTCACCCTCAAATCTATCTACTGTAAGCCTCATACGACACCTCCTTTTTCTGAGAATGTTAGATTTCCTATATTTCTTTGCTTTTAATAATTATAATATAAATGCCTAGACAATAATAGGTCTAGGCATTTATAAATAATAATATTCAATTTAATCTGTATTAATAATTTTCTTTTCTTACTTCGAAGTAGCTTTGTGGATGTGCACAAGCTGGACAAAGCTGTGGAGCTTTTTTGCCCATTACAAGATGTCCACAATTACGGCATTCCCACATAGTCTCTTCAGATTTTTCAAATACTTTTTTCATTTCTACATTACTAAGTAAAGCACGATATCTTTCTTCGTGAGCTTTTTCTATTTTTGCAACCATTCTAAATTGAGCTGCAAGTACAGCAAATCCTTCTTCTTCTGCATCTTTAGCAAACCCATCATACATCTCAGTCCACTCATAGTTCTCACCTTCAGCTGCCTGAAGAAGATTTGCTGCTGTATCGCTAAGTTCTCCAAGAGCTTTAAACCAAAGTTTTGCGTGCTCTTTTTCGTTTAAAGCAGTTTTTTCAAAGATTGCTGCAATTTGTTCGTATCCCTCTTTCTTTGCAACTGAAGCAAAGTATGTATACTTATTTCTTGCCATAGATTCTCCTGCAAATGCTTCAAGTAAATTTTTCTCTGTTTTTGTTCCTTTTAAATTCATAGTATCTTCTCCTTTTCTTTTATTATTTGCCATTTACGGCATAAATGCTGGTCCAATAATTCTAGAAAAAAACACGTCTACATACTAATAGTATAACATACTTCAATAATTTTTCTAGAGAATTTTTAACTACAATAAATTAATAATATCCTTCACAGAATTAAATACATAATCAGCTTTAACTACACTATTTTCATAGTCTTCTTGTTTTGTTTCACCTGTATAGACTAGTACAGAAGCTATACCTGCATTTTCTCCTGTCTTAATATCTGTATATAATCTATCTCCTACTATTACCATATCCTTTTTATTAAAATCATATTTTAATGCAATACTATCCACTATTTCCTTGTTTGGCTTACCAATGATTTTTGGTGTCCTTCCTGTAGAAGCCTCTATAAAGGCAGCCATTGCACCTGCATCTGGCATAAATTTGTTATTAGGTAATGGACAATTAAAGTCCGGATGAGTAGCTATGTATTCGACTCCTTCAGAAATATATTCACATGCAATCCATAATTTCTCATAGGTCAATGTCGTATCAAATCCTAATACCACATAATCTATATCCTTGTGCCTATCTTTAATCAATACAAATCCTTGGCGACTAAATTCCTCTTCTAAGGACTCTGTCCCTAATAGGAAAATCCTTGCACCTGGTTTTTGTTTATTTATGTACATGGTAGTAGCTTCTCCTGAAGTAAAGACCTCTTCTGGTGTAGATTGTATACCTAATCCATTAAGCTTTTCTACATATACCTCTTTGCTTTTTGATGAATTGTTAGTAAGGAAGATATATCTTTTTCCTTTTTGTTTTATAATATCTAAAAAAAATTTAGAACCGTCGATTAGCTGGTCTCCAAGATATATGGTTCCATCCATATCTAATAAAAACACTGTCTTTTCCCTTAAAGTATTCAAGACCTTCCCCCTCATATAAGTTAATGCTCATTCTATAATAATTTTATCTTGTAGCTTTTTATTTAGTCCTATACAAATAGGCCTGTATGAATCCATTATATCATAAAGTTAATGTGGATTTAATTAGTCAATTATACAAGAGTTCATTGAAAAAAGCCCAATTAAGGGCTTTTGACGTATTTTTCCTAATAGAATTATTTGTCTATTTTAACTCTCTTCCAGTTTCATTCAACTCATCAACAGGTACCACAATATTTTGATTGTTTTCTAACACCCTCACTTGTGCAGTGTTGTCTTTCGGATTTACATTTTCTATCCATATTTGATTACCATTGTGTAAAACTTCAATGTTTTCACGGGTTTGTTTTAATATTTCATTAGCTCTATTAGAAAGCATATTTTCCCCTCCTACTATTTTTTCTAGAGTCATTAAAATGACCTAGTAATAGTTTGTTGTAATCTAAGAAAAATATGCACTCAGATATTCTTTTCACTATCAATCATCAGATCTAGAATCCTTTATTCTGCCTTTCTTTCTTTGTCTTACATTTTCTGTCAAAAGGAATTCTATTTGTCCATTAATTGAACGAAAATCATCTTCTGCCCAAGAAGCTATTTCTTGCCAAAGGGATGATGACAATCTCAAGAGTATCTGCTTTTTTTCATTATTCTTCTTTTCCATTTTTCATCATCTGCCTTTTAAATATAATATATTTTAACTAGTATATGGAACCACTATTTACAATAGGCTGTGCATCTTTGTTTCCACAAAGAACCACTAGTAGATTGCTAACCATAGCTGCTTTTCGTTCCTCATCTAAACTTATCATATCATTTTCACTTAACTTCAAAAGAGCCATTTCAACCATTCCTACTGCTCCCTCAACTATCATTTGTCTAGCATCTATAATAGCTGAAGCCTGTTGTCTTTGTAGCATAGCAGCTGCGATTTCAGGAGCATAAGCTAAATGGGTGATTCTTGCTTCTACGATTTCTAGTCCTGCTATCTCCACCTTGGATTGGATTTCAGCCTTAAGACTTTCAGCTACCTCTTGACTACTTCCACGAAGAGATTTTTCATTATCTTCATTGGTGGAATCATATGGGTATACTCTAACAATATTTCTTAATGCAGCATCTGTCTGAATAGACAAGAACTCTGTATAATTATTGACATTAAACACAGCTTTAGCCGTATTTACTACTTTCCAAATAACAACTACTCCAATTACAATTGGGTTACCTAGTACGTCATTGATCTTTTGTTTATCGTTGTTTAGTGTCATTGCTTTAAGTGATATCTTTTTGCTCCCCATAGATGGTATACTTATAGTATTGGGGGAATTTGGCTTTTCTTGATTTGAGATTAATAAACCTGTAGTTGTAGATGGTGTAGCTGGATTAACAGCAGATGTAAATGGATTAACAAAGAAAAACCCCTCGCTTCTAAGAGTGCCGTAATACTTACCGAAGAGAGTTAGCACTAGAGCCTCATTTGGTTTTAATACCTTTAATCCTGCAAATATTATTGGAGCTATAATGAAAAAATAAATCGTTCCTAATAGAATTAATATAATACCAATAAAGTTTCCACCATTATCTATGACATGATTTGTACCAAAAATTATTAAAGCAACTGCTCCAATCATAAGTAAAATATTTAGTAACAGAATAGACATACCATTTAAATAACTTGCCTTTTTTTCTTCAATATGTATTTGATTTCCCATTGCATTAGTATTATTTGACATTTAAAGTCCTCCTTTATAATATAGATTATATGATATTGTTTTGATATCATAATTATATGATATAGATATTCTTTTCTTCTGTCAACAAAAGATTCTTAAATATTTCTATCAGTTATTTTAAAAGTGATTATGATTGATCTTAAAATGGAAAAATGGATGATCACATAATTTAATCATCCATTTACTATTTAAATCATATTCTTAATTTCTTCTATTTCTAAGGACAAAGAGTCTAATCAATTGTGCAATTCCTGTTGCCATAGCAGCTATGTAAGTTAAAGCTGCAGCTTGAAGGACCTTCTTTGCACCTTTTGTCTCTTCTCCTGAAACATAACCATTACTATCAAGCAATTCTAATGCTCTACTACTTGCATTAAATTCAACTGGCAAAGTAATTAATTGAAATAAAACTGCTGCACCAAATAGAACAATACCTATATCCATTAATCCACCAAGACTTGGTATCAAAAGCCCGGCAATAATAAATAACCAAGCTGCAGAAGAACCAAATCTTGCAACAGGAAAAATCACATTTCTCATTGATAGTGGTGCGTATCCATCAGCATGTTGAATTGCGTGACCTACCTCATGTGCTGCTACGCTTACAGAAGCTATTGAACTACCTCTATAAACCTCTGATGACAACCTAAGCACACGACTCCTTGGGTCATAATGGTCACTCAGCTGTCCTGATGCTAATTCTATTGGTATATCTTTCAATCCATTCTGATCTAAAAGACTTCTAGCAACGTCTCCACCTGTATACCCTCTTTGTGTAGGAACTCTTAAATATTTTGCAAAGCTTGATTTGACTTTTCCCTGTGCATAGAGTGTTAAAGCAATTGCTGGAAGAAGTAAAATCATAGTTGAATCAAATCCGTAAAATCCATTTGGATAAAACATCAAATCACTCCTTTTAATAGTTACTATATCAAAAATTTTGTTGTTCACATTTATAAATTCCATTTTATCCTTTGTTAATTGATAATGAATTATAAGAAGCTCTACACTTTACATACCAATCCTATTATAATTATACCCGAATATTGTGAATTAAATATGAACAAATTATTAAAAACAACTATTATCAGAAGTTAACGATTACTTCAAATTATTATGTTATAATACCTATAGCTAGTATGTACTAATTGGCAACAGAACAAATATACATGGTAAGCTATCTAGAAAAGGAGATGACTATGTGCTTCAATTGAAAAATATAAAGAAAAGCTATACTACAGGTGATTTTATTCAAGTAGCCCTAAATAATGTAAACCTTAACTTCAGGAGAAACGAATTTGTGGCTATTCTTGGCCAAAGTGGCTCAGGTAAAACAACCTGCCTCAATATAATTGGTGGTCTGGATAAGTATGACAGTGGTGACCTTGTTGTCAATGGAAAATCTACAAAACACTTCAAAGACTTAGAATGGGATGCCTATAGAAACAACAGTATAGGATTTATATTTCAAAGCTATAACCTTATTACCCACCTAAGTATATTAGACAATGTAGAAATGGGTATGACTCTTAGTGGTGTAAATTCTAATATAAAACATAAAAAAGCTTTAGAAGCCCTTGAAAGAGTTGGATTAAAAGAACATGTACATAAGAAACCTAATCAGCTTTCAGGTGGACAGATGCAAAGAGTAGCTATAGCTCGTGCACTTGCTAATGACCCTGACATCATATTAGCAGATGAACCTACAGGTGCTCTAGATACAGTAACTAGTCAACAGATCATGGAGCTTATAAAAGAAATAGCATCTGATAAGCTAGTTATTATGGTAACACATAACCCAGAACTAGCAGGGAAATATTCTGATCGTATCATTACATTTAGGGACGGTGGAGTAATAGATGATAGCAATCCATATAATGATATCAAAGAAGAAAATAATTACCAATTAAAAAAGACGAGCATGAGCTTCTTTACTGCATTAAAGCTATCAGGTAAGAATATCTCAACCAAAAAATGGAGAACAGCTCTAACAGCCTTCGCGTCCTCTATAGGTATCATAGGAATTGCTTTGGTCCTCAGTCTTTCCACAGGTTTTCAAGAACAGATTGACAAATTTCAAAGAGATACTCTCTCAGAATTTCCTATTATAATAACTCAAACAGCTTCAAATATTAACATAGAAAACATGGAGGAAATGCGTGAAGAAATAAGGGCAAAGCTTTCTGAATATAAGAAATACACTGATGCAAAAGAGGTATATCCACATGATCCTGAAGAGAGCTCTATACTTCATACCAATAGCTTTACTGATGAATATATAGAATATATAAATAATATAGATCCTAGCATATGTCGTAGTATAGGCTTTACAAGAATAGTTGGTATGAATTTACTACGCCGTACAGATAATGGAGCTTTCCCAGTAACTATCTCTACAGGCATGAATATGGGAGGTGATAACAATACACCAAATACCTCTATTATTTCTAGCATGAGTGGAGCAGGACTATCATCATATCCTG
This sequence comes from Tissierellales bacterium, assembly GCA_041655135.1. Lineage (GTDB taxonomy): Bacteria > Bacillota > Clostridia > Tissierellales > Proteiniboraceae > Proteiniborus. The sequence goes on along the minus strand of JBBAFY010000011.1, from coordinate 9,607 downwards.
AAACCCTTGATGAAGCTGGACCAACTTTTCTTGAAAAGAACTATAATTTGCTAGCTGGAGAATATCCTTCTAAAAAAACTGACCTCGTTTTAGTAATTGATGAACGAAACCGTATTAACCATACTATATTAGATAATCTAGGGATAGAAACTAAAAATGCAGATAGTATAAAATTTGACGATATCGTAGGTACTGAGCTAAGGCTTATATCTAACGATAATTACTATTCAAAAACATCTATGGGAAATTTCATGCCTAGAAGTGACTTTGATACTATGTATGACTCAGAAAACTCAATATCCCTAAAAATAAGTGGTATCATTCGTTTGAAGGAAGATGTCACCATAAGTATCCTAGGTAATGGGATTGCTTATGGTGATAGGCTAATACAGTCTATAATTAATGTAGAAAAGGATTCAGAGATAGTAAAGGCTCAAAGAGACTCTGACCTAAATGTGATTACTATGGAGAAGCTTAATGAAGATACAAAAGACAGCTTTGTTACTTACTTAGGAGGACAGAGCACTCCTTTCATGATTTTCTTGTACCCCAACGACTTTGAATCTAAGGATGCAGTATTAGATTACTTAAATGCTTATAATGAAGGGCAAAAGGATGAAGAAAAGATAGTATTCACAGACCTAGCAAGTACTATGACAGAAATGACTGGCGGAATAATGAATGCAATAACTATGGTATTAGTAGCTTTTTCAGCTATTTCATTAGTAGTGTCACTAATAATGATTGGTATAATCACCTATATTTCAGTACTAGAGCGTACAAAGGAGATCGGTGTTCTTAGAGCCTTAGGTGCAAGAAAAAAAGATATCACTCGTGTATTCAATGCAGAAACCTTTATAATTGGAAGCTTTTCAGGATTATTGGGAATCGCTATAGCTTATTTATTGACATTCCCTACAAATAGAATTATTGAAAATGCTACAGAGCTAGAGAATGTATCTAGGCTTAATCCAGTTCATGCAATAATACTTATAGCAGTAAGTGTTCTTCTCACATTACTGGGAGGATCAATACCTGCAAAAATGGCTGCAAAGAAGGATCCTGTTGAAGCATTGAGAACTGAGTGAAAATTTGGTAAAGAATTGCTCCCTCCAGGTAGAACAAAGAGAATCCATCTACTTTGAAGGGAGCATACTTAATCAACAACTCAGGCACCTGGTCCCATGAGTTAGATTTTTAGGTCTAACTTTTGGGATCAGTTCATTAGCAAATGACCATTTTCTTTTAGCCATCTTCGCCTTTCAATATAATCTGGAATTATAAGTTCTACTTCCTTCCAAAAACTTTTTGAATGGTTCATGACCTTCATATGGCATAGCTCGTGTACAATTACATAATCAATTATAGATATGGGTGCCATTACCAATCTCCAATTTAAGTTGATATTTCCTTTTGCGCTACAACTCCCCCACCTTGTCTTCTGTTCCTTAATAACTACTTTACAGGGAGTCACATTTAGCCGAGAAGAGTAATCTTTTATTCTCTCCTTTACTAACTTAGAAAAAGATTTCTTGTACCAAATAATCAATTCCTTCTTTATTGACTGCTTTTTACTATCATTCTTTATACCTTTAGGTAGATACACTATTATTGCTTCATTTTGGAATGTCACCTTAACTTCACTTTGGTCCTTCTCCACTATTCTAAGTTCATATTCCTTTCCTAGATAAAGAAGTTTTTCCCCATTAACAAGCTTCCTAATAACTACATTTTTCTTTATTTCTTCTACTACACCTAGTTTTTTTATAATCCAATTTGTTTTTTTCTCTACTATCTCAACAATCTGCTTTTCAGCAATATATAAAGGAACAGATACCTTAACCTTCCCAGTCATATCTATGGATATTCCTATGGTTTTTCTCTTAGTTCGAACTATATTATAATGAATAGTCCTATTTTGAGTCTCAAGCAAATATCCTTTATCCTTGATGCTATCACCACCTGCTAATATAATTTTATTTCAACATATTTCTTTACAAAATTGCTACTACCTTTCAATTTATTGCTGAGTTTTCAAGCACTATGTATTTAATACTCTATTTATTATATAATAAATTATGGAATAATTGTTGAAAAATAGTCTTATAACATTAATAAATAAGGTGGATTCTTTGTTAGTATATATTGATACTGACGCCAAAACAAAATAATATACAATATTTTTAAGTTCTTTTTATAATTGTGCCCTTACATTTTGGACAAATAATTCGTATTCTCCCTTTACCTTTAGGTACTCTAAGTTGTTGCCTACATTGAGTACATTTGTAAAATCGATAGTCCTTAAGCTCTTTTAAATGGTTAAAAGTTTTTCTTATTTTAAGACTTATTGGAGACCACCATTGTAAAAACCTCATATTCTCTTGATGTCTTTTGCTAATATTTCTTGAGAGTATTCTCATATAAGTCAAAGCTAAAATTATAACAGCAAAAGTATTGATTATATATGAATCTATAAATGAACTTATTATTAACAAAAGAAATGTCAACCCTAACATTACCTTTGAAAGCTGGTCTATTCCATAACGCCCCATCATCATCCTTTGAAGCCAGTTCATTTCATTCATCTCCTTGTAAAATTATAGTTGCACTCAGATATGTATTGCCTTTTCCCACCATAACCACAGCATATTTTGGAGCTACAGCTTTTAAGAAGAAATCTGTAGTTGAACTTTCACTTCCATGATGACCAACCTTCAATACATCTGCTTTCCAAGTACATTATTATTAAGTAGAAACTCCTCTGTCCATTCTTCTCTATCTCGTCCTTAACCTCTCTCTAGTATTCCTTAATCAAATCTTCTTTCATTTGATTATCCCATTTACTAGTCAAGCCTGGTTGTAAATATTCGGTCATATGAGCATAGTCTTTTTTCCAATGGATATTCCCTGTGATTGCATCTTTCATTTTTGTAAATGGATATATAAGGCGCATATTCGCTTTAATTGATCAGTAATAAAATACGCTTCAAGTCAGTACACCCCTTTAATTTCTTTTATCCAGGTATTTCGACAATTTTCTTGCAAGCCCTTCTTTTTATATAACTACTCTTTTCTATATTCAGATAGGTTCTTTGGGCATATTCTATCACTCTACTTACTTTCTTTTAATAAATCTCTTCCATACTCTATGCATCTAGCTATGGCCTCTTGGCTCGGATTCCACTTTTCTTTTATTCCCTCATTTATTAATTCAAAATTATATCTTTTCAGGTATTCATTTATTTGGTTTACAGATTCGCCGCTCCAACCATAACAGCCAAAGGCTGCATATCTTTTGTTTCCTAACTTATAACCTTTTATTAGTTCTAAAAGACTAGCTATAGAAGGAAAAATCCCATTATTCATAGTAGCTGAACCAATTAGGACTGCTTTAGATTTAAATATCTCAGTTAAAATATCAGTATTATCCATATCCCCAAGGTAGCAAAGTTTTATTGTAGTGCCTGGATTAGCCTGTCTGATGCCTTCAGCTATAGACTGTGCCATTTTTTCAGTACCACCACGCATAGTATCATATGCTATAGTAACCTGATCTTCAGAATAATTATCTGACCATTCTCCATACTTTTCTATAATATACTCTGGTTTTTCCCTCCAGGTAACTCCATGGCTAGGACATATTGTTTTTATATCAAGATTTAACTTTATTAGCTCTTGAATATTTCTCTTCACTATTGGGCTAAAAGGCGCAAAGATATTAACATAAACCTTTAATGCTCTTTGATACAGCTCCTCTTCATCAACGCAGTCATCAAATAATAAACTTTCATCAATTGCATAGTTTTGTCCAAAAACATCTGTGCTAAAGAGAATGTTATCTTTAGTCATATAAGCAAACATACTATCAGGCCAATGAAGCATTTTTGCTTCATAAAAAACTAGCTTTCTCTCTCCAATAACTAACTCGTCACCTGTTTTCACTTCGATAAAATTCCAGTCCTTGTGAAAATGTCCCTTTAGGGAACTAATAGCTGCTTTAGTGCAGTATATAGGGGTATCTGGTATTTCCTCCATAAGCTCTGCCAAACCTCCACTATGGTCTACCTCTCCATGGGTGATAACTATGTAATCAATACTATTTAGATTTATTTCTTTCTTTAATTCTGATACAAATTCCTTTCCTAAAGGCTTCCATACAGTATCTATCAGGATGCTTTTTTCATCCTTAATTAAATAAGAATTATATGTTGTTCCAACTCTTGTTGATAGTTTTTTCCCAAGAACCTGTCCAAAATCCCAGTGTATCTTGCCAATCCAAGTAACTGCATCATTTATTTTGTAGCTCATAGTTTTCCTCCTGACAATTACATATATTTATCCTAAGACAATTCAATTCTTAATCTTTTCTTTTAGATTACATTTATTTGAATTCAATTATATCATAATTATATAGCTGTTTGGTTTACAGATATGCAATAATCAAAATATGTGCATGTGTAAGATATAGTCTAGCATGATGAACCTAACTTGATTCATGATGCATTAGCACCATTACTTCCTGACCACATGTTTAGAGAAGAATTCTACTATCTTACTAAACTATGAAGAGTAACTGAAGTCAAGGCGTCAGGTTGTGATCCAACAAAACCAAGATTGTCAGTTACTCCCTAAATATAGAACCCCTTACTTATTATTTACCGATTAATTTATTTTGAACTGACTTCTCTTTACGCTAAGCTTTACAGAATTATATAGTATCATTCCTATTGCAGTATTTATAATCACAGCAGGTATTACAATTAATGATAACAATTCAATGAAGCTATCCTGCATTCCTGATAATAGTGCTGCCGAAGAAAGGAATACTATTCCGCTTATAAAAGTACCTACAGATATGACTATAATCATTAATATCTGGTCTGAAACTCTCTTCGCTAAAACTTTGATAGAAAGGTATATCACTGTAGTTGTAACTAATTTATCAATAATATTAGGTACTTGCCCTGCTGGGAATCCTGTTGTAAGTGCAGAAAATATTCCAATAGCTAGACCAGAAATGATGCACGATTTAAAGTCCTTATTATAAAAGATCACTATAAATAGCATAACTAGTGAAAAGTCTGGCTTCATACCAAGAACTAAGGGTGGAGTTATTTGATGTAAAAGAGCTCCTATAGCAAGTAACAAAGAATTTACTACCATTTTTTTAATATTCATTATAAACACTCTCCTTTGATTTTTCTTTCTTGTAGTTTTTATACTGATATCAATGCAAAGTTCTCTTCACATCAAACTCACCCCCTTCCATCTTAATATTTACAAAAAAATAAAAACTCCGTCCTAAACATAGGACGGAGTAATATCCGCGGTACCACCTAACTTGTGTGAAACACACCTCTCTTCGAGTACTAACATACCCTATCCATTATAACGTATGGATTACGGTTGTGCTAATCTAAAAAATCTATTTCACACAACTCCTCAAGGACCCATTCATTGAATGCTCTCGTGCCAGATTTCCACCATCACTAGCTCTCTATAACTAAACAATCAACTACTATTTCCTATCAATGGAAACGATTAAATTATCAATATAATATCACTTTGAATTATAGAAGTCAAGCAGCCTTCCTCTATTAGTGGTATCTATTTTATCTCAATATATTGGATAAGCCAATATTAGAAAAATCTATGATTTTGGCATAATGGTACATAGTATAGCATCGCTTGTTTCTGTGTCAAGTATTTTTGAATTCAATTCTTTTGTCTATATGATTTGCATATTTCTATTTACTAACTTTCATCAATTAAAAATTCAATAGCATGTGATATTCTTGCATCAACTATTAGGCTTAGTGAGCTTGTTATTTATCTTATTTCTCTCACTTAAATATGTAGAGCCTAGTATTAAAACTCCACCTATGATTTGTAAATACCCCATGGGTTCACCTATAAAGACCGAGGAAATAAGGACAGCAAATATTGGATCAATATAACTTAGTATAGCTATAGATTGTCCTTCAACATCCTTTATTGCAGAGAAATATAATAAGTAGGCAAATCCAGTGTGCATTATGCCTATCAAAATCATAATTATCCAAGACTTCATATCCACAGATACTAATACTAATATATTTTCACCAATAACAAATGGCAGGAGGATTATACCCGCAGTGAATAGTTGCACTAATGTAATTGTGAATACCGATATTCCTTTAATGTATTTGTTTAGTATAACTACTATTGCATAAAGTACTGCTCCTGACGCCCCATATAGTATGCCTAGTACATGATTATAGGACTGATTGTTAGATTTTTCTCCTGTTTGTAAAATCAAGAACAAACCAATTAATGCTATAAAAATACATACTATTCTCTTTGCACTTAAACTTTCCTTTAATATGAACGCTGAAAGAACCGCTATAAATACTGGAGCAAGATAATAGCTGAGTGTAGCATTTGAAATTGTAGTATATTTGTAACCTTGGAATAGCAATATCCAGTTAATCCCCATTATTGCACCTGATAAAATTAATATTGGTAAATTCTTTTTTAAGTTATTCTCATATAATCTCTCATGTTTAAATATACCAATTATTAATAAAAGAATGCTCCCTATTATTGCTCTCAAAAAAGCAATGGCAACGCTACTTAGATTGATTTCTCTAACGAAAACACCTATTGTTCCCCATATTAACATAGCTATTATTATTTTGATTTTTGCCCTTGTTAAATTCAATTGTAAAAGCACATCCTTAAGATTTATTAATATTATTGACTATTATAACATGTTTTTCAGCAATAAGTTCTAGTTAAATCTACTCAATACTTAACAGCTACTAAATAGAACTAACTACTATCTAATTGCTTTGAAAAATCAAATAATAGTAAATAAAGAATACTCATAATTGCCACAAAAGGAAATACGAGTATTCTTTATTTGTTAAGCTTTTTTTATTCCTGCAAGTGTCCAGCTCTATTAACCTAAATAATTAAAACTGATCTGTACCAAATCTGCCTTCCCTATAATCTAGTGCTGCCTGTCTTAATTCTTCCTTAGTATTCATTACGAATGGTCCCGCTGCAACAGCCGGCTCGTTAAGTGGTTCACCACTAAGTACTATTAACTTAGTATCAATAGATACCTTATTGATTGATATTAGGCCTTCCTTGTTTTCAAAAAGGATAAAATCATTCTCTTTGGATGCAGTATTGTTAATATCCATATCCCCTGAAATCACCAATATACCTGTATTATAGTTTCCTGGTTCATTAAGAGTGATATTCGCACCAGGATTTAAGTCTATTAGATATATGTTTATAGGCGAGAAGGTTAAAGCAGGTCCTTTAATACCTTCATACTCCCCTGCAATTATGGTAACTTCTCCATCACCAGATGGAAGCTTGTGTTTCCCCATATTTTCCTTTTGAAGTTCTTGATATCTTGGAGCAGTGAGTTTGTCTTTCTTCGGTAAGTTAATCCAAAGTTGAATCATATGAAATATTCCACCAGTTTTCTGAAATTCTAGCTCGTGATATTCCTTATGCATTATGCCAGCTCCAGCAGTCATCCATTGAACATCTCCAGGATATATAATTCCATGATTACCTGCATTATCGTGATGCTCAACAGAGCCTTGAAAAGCAAATGTAACGGTTTCAATTCCCCTATGTGGATGTGGTCCTATTCCTTTTGGAGATTTTGAAGGTGGAAATTCTTTAGGAGCATTGTAATCCATAAGAGCAAAAGGAGAAAATCTTTGAAGTAGGTTTTTACCCTCTGGAAAATAATTTTTTACCCTAAATCCACTGCCAACCCAATGTTCTTTTTCAATTGAATATTTCTCCTCTATAGGTCTTAAATCAGTCATTTAATCACCTCAGTTAGTTTTTTAATCAAGATAATCTATGGTTATAATTTACCCTTAATTTTGAATAAAAAACAATTTGAAATATATCATCAATACCAGGTTATCCTTCTTTTTTATCTTTAGAACCTAATTACAACATCTCACAACGCTGTATGTTTCAATAATTCAGGTAACTCAAGCGTCTAGCGCGCATAACATTACTTCTTTTTTAGGTGTTTTATGAAGATACGAATAAAAATACACAAATAAGCTATAATCAAATATTCTCCAACATAAAACCATTCATCCAAACCATAAATCGAATTGGCACTTACAAAAAATATAGCAACACAAATAATTGGTATTAACCATTTCACTTTATCTTCAAAAGCTATAATCCAACCTAATATTGCAAAATATATTGGATATAAAATAAGTAATGCAATAACAATAATGCCCATGTCAAGATGATTATATTGTTCGTTAATCAACTCAGTAACCACAAATGGTAATAGGCAAAATAACAAAATTGCCAAGATAAATACTCTGATTGTTTGTTTCAAGCCATCATCCCCCCATGTTATAAAAACCTAGCTGTAGAAAACAGTTTGGCAAATTAATGAATCAATAGCTCAAGAGCCTGACACCACGCGTTTTTATGTATGTTTTCCTTGAATATTTACATCCTACTTTAGTTCTATTAAAGGTTAAAAGGTATAGTAGATGAGGTTTTGGGTTTTGTATTTACATTCTACTCTAGTTCTATTAAAGGCCTATACCCCACTTCCAAACCTTTTGGGCTAAATCTATTTACATTCTACTCTAGTTCTATTAAAGGTAAGACAACTACAATAAATAATCCAGATGGTTCAGTAATTTACATTCTACTCTAGTTCTATTAAAGGAAGTTAAGAAAGAAGAAAGAATATTAAACTTACCGAGATTTACATTCTACTCTAGTTCTATTAAAGGAATAGCAATAGATAATGGTCACGGGTATAATACTGCATTTACATTCTACTCTAGTTCTATTAAAGGGCATCTATAATTTCTTGTGCCGACACTCCTTCAGCATTTACATTCTACTCTAGTTCTATTAAAGGAAGATTCAAAATTCCCTCGTGCAAGTTCCTGAAATTTATTTACATTCTACTCTAGTTCTATTAAAGGTATTATGCTTAATACCCTTCAAACATAGTAATTGCAATTTACATTCTACTCTAGTTCTATTAAAGGTAAAACCTTCACTTTCATAACGCCCCTCCTATACTATATTTACATTCTACTCTAGTTCTATTAAAGGGATCTTGAAAAGCTAATTAAGAAAGCCAAGAAAAAACATTTACATTCTACTCTAGTTCTATTAAAGGGCCGACAGCATCTTCTGTATTCACACCTGAGCAATTAGATTTACATTCTACTCTAGTTCTATTAAAGGTAAAAAACCTAATATGCGTTGGAGAGATAAAGACAATATTTACATTCTACTCTAGTTCTATTAAAGGGATACTATACAAACAAGTTAGCACTTGGCTATTTTTCAATTTACATTCTACTCTAGTTCTATTAAAGGGATGCAGACTATTTAGGACTAACAGAAGACGATACAAATTTACATTCTACTCTAGTTCTATTAAAGGATAAGAAAGTTTTATTGTAATAATCACTTAAAAGGTATTTACATTCTACTCTAGTTCTATTAAAGGATTTAACTCATTTAAAAATAGTTTCGAACAAAAAAATTTACATTCTACTCTAGTTCTATTAAAGGTTATCCTGTTGTGGATCTCCTGTAT
>JBBAFY010000010.1:0-46457 GCA_041655135.1 Tissierellales bacterium | reverse complement strand
TGAAGAAATATGCTTCTAGCATAGATAGGATTGAAGATTCTATCACTATTGATACATCTTATGTAGCAGAAGTCATTAGAAAACGAAAAAATAAGTGAATAATTCAAGCCTGACCCCATCTTCATCAAGTGAATAATTCAAGCCTGACCCCATCTTCATCCATCTTCATCCCTGACCCCATCTTCATCCCGAGGTTGCTAAATGGTGCTATGAAACTGGTAATCACCACTGAAGTGGTTTAGATATTGATGATTGCATTTAAATAACATACGTAGAGGAAGGAAAAATATATGGGAAAACATTTGGTATTAGCGGAAAAGCCCTCAGTGGCTAGAGACATTGCGAAGGTTTTAGGGTGCAATAAAAAAGGAAATGGATATTTAGAAGGAGATAAACACATCATTACATGGGCGTTAGGTCATCTAGTTACACTTGCAGACCCAGAGGAATACGACAAGAGGTATAAGACATGGAAGTTGGAGGATTTACCTATGCTTCCTTCTCAGCTTAAACTAGTTGTTATAAAACAGACGGGAAAGCAATTTCAAACAGTTAAAGAGCAAATGCATAGAAAAGATGTAAATGAGATTGTAATAGCCACAGATGCAGGTCGTGAAGGCGAGCTTGTAGCAAGATGGATAATTGAGAAGGCTAATGTAAAGAAACCAATTAAAAGACTTTGGATATCATCTGTCACTGATAAGGCCATAAAAGAAGGCTTCAACAAATTAAAGAACGGAAGAGAATACGAAAATCTATATGCTTCTGCAGTAGCGCGTGCAGAGGCTGATTGGATTGTAGGTATAAATGCTACTCGAGCATTGACATGTAAATATAATGCCCAGCTTTCCTGTGGAAGAGTGCAGACTCCCACACTTGCAATGATTGCAAAGCGGGAAGAAGAAATTCAAAACTTTAAACCTAGAGATTTTTATGGAATTGGGGCTCTATCAAATAATTTAAAGCTAACATGGCAAGATAGTCATACAAAAGACATAAGAACCTTTGACAAGGAAAAGTGCGATAAAATACTTACATCCGCTAAGGGGAAGGATGCTCAAGTTATAGACGTTGATAAAGCTTTTAAAAAGAGCTTTTCACCAGGATTATACGACCTAACAGAATTACAGAGAGACGCAAATAGGATCTTTGGCTATTCAGCAAAAGAGACTCTTTCAATAATGCAGAAATTATATGAAGCACACAAGGTATTAACTTATCCGAGAACAGATTCTAGATATTTGACATCTGATATTGTAGATACTATAAAGGATAGAGTGAAGGCTTGTAGCACAGGACCATATAAATCTTTAACTGCTACTATTCTAAGAAATCCAATAAAGTCAAATAAATCCTTTGTGGATGATAACAAGGTTTCAGATCACCATGCCATCATACCAACAGAGCAGATAGTGTTTTTGCAGGAGCTAAATGACAAGGAACGAAAGATATATGACCTAGTTGTGAAGCGCTTCTTAGCTGTGCTCTATCCACCTTTTGAATATGAACAAACTACCATAAAAGCTAGGATTGGCAATGAGATATTTATTGCTAAAGGAAAAATAGTTAAGAGCCAAGGCTGGAAGGAAGTATACTCAAACAATTATGAGGAAGATTCTGAAGATGACGTTAGGGAGCAACTATTACCTAATATAAATAAAGGTGACACATTAAAAATATCCTCAATAATCCAGACTAAGGGAGCGACTAAACCACCAGCACCTTTTAATGAAGGAACCTTGCTTTCAGCTATGGAGAATCCTAAGAAGTACATGGAAAGCGAAGACAAGGACCTAATTAAAATAATAGGAGAAACTGGCGGTATAGGTACAGTAGCCACTAGAGCAGATATTATTGAAAAATTATTTAAAACATTTTTGATAGAAAAGAAGGGTAAAGACATTTTTATTACGTCTAAAGGTAAACAACTGCTAGAGCTAGTTCCTGAAGACTTGAAATCACCTACTTTAACAGCAGAATGGGAACAAAAGCTAGGTGCTATTTCAAAAGGGAAGATAAATAAAAACTCCTTCATAAATGAAATGAAGAATTATTCTAAAATAGTTGTAAGTGAAATAAAGAGAAGTGAAGATACTTTTAGGCATGACAATCTCACTAAAACTAAATGCCCTGAGTGTGGGAAATACATGCTTGAGGTAAATGGTAAAAAAGGCAAGATGCTCATATGCCAAGATAGAAAATGTGGACACAGAAAGAATATCTCAAAAGAAACTAATGCCAGATGTCCAAACTGTAAGAAAAAACTACAGCTCCATGGAGAAGGAGAAGGACAAATATTTGTCTGTAGTTGTGGATTTAGGGAAAAATTATCTGCATTTAATGAAAGAAGGAAAGAATCAAAAAACTCAGTTTCCAAAAGAGATGTATCCATATATCTTAAGGAGCAAAAGAAAAGCAAGGATGAGCCAATAAACTCAGCTCTTGCAGATGCATTATCTAAGCTTAAGCTAAAATAAAGGTGCTGCTATGTATAAAATAATGGTAATCGAAGATGATAAAAAACTCCAAGAATTAGTCAAAAGCCATCTTGAAAAGTATGGATATGAAACATGTTCAGTTGAGGACTTTTCACAGATAAAAAAAGAATTTATCCATCACAACCCACTAAGCTTGTGTTCCGAGACTGCAACATTAGCAATAGTACCCTAACCTTAAAAAGCGCAGACAAGAATAAATTAACTCAACAAAGTGGATAATATAGACTAACTGATATATAAACATTAACAGTTTAAAATCCTAGGAAAATAAATTTGAGCGGAGAGTTAATATAGATTTTGTGTGAAGCTTGGGAGGGGTATTTTGTGCTTAGAAAAATTACTGGTGCTACAGAAGGTACTATTATCAATAAAACTATCATAGATAGAGAAACTAGAGTAATAGGTAATATAACAGCAAAGAGCATAGACATACTTGGAACAATAGAAGGAAATGTAGAAGCAACAGAAAAAGCAACTATTGTTGGGACAGTTAAAGGCAACATAACTGGTATGGATGTAGCTATAAATGGAAGAATAGAAGGAAATATTATATCATCAGGCTTAGTCTACGCTGACAAGGAAGCAGTAATAACAGGGGATATAGAATTTGGAAGTATATTAGTAGAAGAAGGAGCAGTTCTAAAAGGTACTTTCAAAGCTTCCGAAAAAGGAAACTTTGGAGGCGCTGACACAGGTGGTATAAAGATAAAATGGGGAAAGGATTTAAACCCTACAAGTGAAGCAAAGCTAAGAATAAAGAATCTGATGGATAGATTAGGACAGTAAAAACAATGAAAAATGATTGCTAGGAAAAAATACTCAAAAAGAAAATATTAATTCAAAGATAATGGCCAAGTAGAGATACTTGGTTTTTTGTTTAGATTAAGCAGATATGTATTTAAGTTTTTTAACTATTATATGTAAAAAATAAGAAAAGTGGAAGAGAAAAGTTGGTTTATGCCATCCTACAGACAAAAAAAGTATGTAACTACTCAAATAAAAGCGTCAGGTATTCCATGTTTCTATTATGTAGGGAAACATAATTCAGACGACTATCCAATTGATGTTGTGCTTAAATTTCTTGAACTAGAAAATGGATATTATACATTTACACTTGGAAATGTTAAAATTATAGTACTCGATGCAAACTATATCAAAACCTCAGATGGAAGCGAATCATATTACAAACGTAATTATAATAAAACAACCAATAATTATCCATATATTCCACAGGAAGAAATAGAGTGGTTGAAAAAAGAATTAGAAGATGATGAACTCAATGTCATGTTTTTGGCATGGATTTAAGGAAACATTTAACTACAGCAAGTAAATACATGATAAATATCCGTATCTGAAGGACACTATCAAAACATAGCACCTAAAGCTATAGGGTTAGAAACTGCTTGGAATGGTGTTTCAGTTAAATCTAGAATATCATCCCTGTATATAGAGTATAAATAAAAATAGGCACTGGGATGAAAGTATTGCCTATAAAGGGGAAGATATTGTGATCAAGGAATCTTTTGGGTTATAGCTGTGACAGACCGTTGCTTCATTATGCTAGAAAGGCAGCATTATTATCAGGATGTGATGTCTTAAGCTTAGAATATGGATATTTTAAAACCAATAACTCATTTAGATCAGATTATCTTGAGCAAACAATTCATGAAGCATATGAGACTATTCAAATAGCATTATCCAATTCGTACAAAAGAATATTTTTTATCAGTAAAAGCCTCGGGACATCAATTGCAGGAAATATTAGTGAGTTGCTAGGTTATGATATAATAAATAATATGTTCCTAACTCCTATATCACATACTATCCCTCATATTATTAAATCTAAATGTACTGTAGTAGTAGGGACAAATGATAAATTTTTTTCTAAGGAGAATATAGATCTAATAGCCACATATTCCTCAGTGAACTTACATATAATCAACGATGCTAAACATTCACTTGAAGTAGATGAAGATTGTATGAAGAGCATAGAAATTTTAAAGGATATAACAGGATTATGTTTGGATTTTGTAAGTAAGAAGTGATGAGAAGATAACAGCACTTCATTTAAAGTTTTTATCATAAATTAAAGCACTTATGAAAGGAGTAAGGATATGAGAAAAAAGCTAATCATGTTATTTATAATATTAAATCTTTTAACTATAACTGCTTGCAGCAGAAATGTGTCAAAAGACGATGAGAACGATAGGGCAGTACAAGATGAAACAATCACACAGAATGAGGATATAGACCAACCAAGTAATGATGATAGTATTGAGGAAGATCCTGTGGAAGAGGATCTAGACACTGATGAGGACAATTATGAAGCAGATGAGGATTCCAATCCCATAACTCATGAAGATAATCCTTTATTAGAATTAGCACGTAAAGGAAGGATAGATGGTATTGATTTTGGCATAGGCTCATCTACCGAAGAAATCATAGAAGAATGGGGGCTTCCTGATGACTATGATTACTTTATGGGAGGACTTTATTTCAGCTATGATGATAAAAATGTCCTATTCTTCACCAGCGCTGTAAAAGATAATGAAGAAATAATACATGGTGAAGTAAAATGCATGGGATCTTATGAAGAAAACAAAGAGGTTTTCAATGTAAAAATAGGTATGACCTTCGATGAAATTATAGCAATTTTAGGTGAACCAACATATACAAGTACCCCTGAGCAAAACGAAGATTCTGAACTACTTTATGGAACTTGGGCAATTGTGTATGATACAGAAGATTACGAAATTGATTTTGTTACTAGAGTAGAAAATGGACCAGTAGATACAGTCTATTTGTGGGGAAGGAACTAAAAGAGATATCTAAAGCATAATTGACTATAAAGATGTTTGTAATACAGGGAGAATAAAGTATGAGAATTAATAATAGCAAAACATGGATAGGTGTATTTTTTCTAATAGGAATAGAACAGTTCATTAAAATTGTAATTTATAATAACTTCTTTGATAAAAGATTTGCCATATTACCACCAATATTGTACTTTGAGCCTATATTTAATAGGCACTATTCATGGTTCAATTCTATGCTACAAATAAAGAACGCTAAATGGATACATATTATAGCAGTACTAGCTTTAATCATCTTCATTTATCTGTTCTATCAATATTTATGTAAGGAATTTGGGAAAAGTAGAATTGTTAATGTTATGTTTGCGTTTTTATTCTCTGGAGCCTTTTGTTCATTAATAGATAAGATATTTTGGGATGGAAGTCTGGATTATATATTGGTCAAGGGATTTTTTACATTTGACTTAAAGGATGTATATCTTAATGTATTTAATGGACTATTGATATTATCAATGTTTATTAACAATAAAACCCTGGAGCAAATAGATACAAAAATTTTGTTTAAAGACTTTGCAAAAAATATTCTTTCATTTAGAAAGGCAAAGTAGGTCATAATATACGCAGAATTTGAGTTGAGAAGTAGTAATTATTAGACTATAGCCCTTGAGTGCTAAATAGACAATAGCACAAGGGCCTTTTAATTTTTTGTAAAATTAATAGCTAATAGAAGGGATTACAAGAATATTATTGAATACTATTATTTGGGAACTAAGATAATAACAAAACTAAATAAGATAGAACGATTTGTAATCAGACTAGCGACGTTTTAAATATATCTTTTTGTTGGTGTGCATTGTCCTTTAGAGGATCTAGAACGAAGAGAAAAAGCAAGAGGAGATAGAAATATTGGACAGGCTAAAAAACAGCTGGAGTATGTACATAAAGCTGAAATCTACGACATAGAAGTAAACACAGCCTTTGAGAGTATAGAAGAGATTTCAAGAAAAATTATTGAAGCATTAAATAGTAAAAAATATCATAGCGGGTGGATACAAACAAGTAAAAGTTTATTAGAATAGAACTTAAATAGAGAGATTGGCATTATGGAAAAGATAACTATAAGACAAAATGCCGGGATTTATACAATGTTAAATACGTCAATAGACTAATAGGAGGGAAGATATTATGCAAAAATTAGAATATTTAGCCCGTGATGTATTGAAACAATATTCTATTTCTGATCCGCGACTTACTTATATCCGACATAATGAGAACTATACTTGCAAAGTAACTGATGGGATCACTAATGAAGAATATGTCCTGAGACTCCATACACCAATAGAAGGATTTTCACATAAGACTACACAGCATACATATTATAATTTATACTCAGAACTCATTTTTATTAAGGCTATTGGCGAAAATACTGATGTACCTATGCAAAAACCAGTTATTAATAAAAATGACTCATTCATCTCAGAAATAATTGACCCGTATAGCAACAAGATTATATACGCAACAATCCTAACATGGATTAAAGGCGAAACAATGAGCTATGAAAATCCTAGTTGGAAACAGCAAGCGTATCAAACAGGAATTATGACCGCAAAGCTTCATGATTTTTCATCTAACTGGGATGAAGGTAGAACACTTAAGAGACATAAATATGACACATCTAAAGTAATATCTGCAATAGCTTCAATTGAAGAGGCAGTTGATCTAGGGCTTATGGACGCAGAACATTATAGAATTATGCAAAATGGTGCAACAAGAATTTGTGAGCTTATGGGGGAGCTTGATAAAAGAACTGTTTGTTCCAAGGGGTTAATACATGCTGATTTATCGAGAACTAACCTTATTGTTCATGAAGATACTGTTACGCCTATAGATTTTGGTCTTTGTGGGCATGGATATTTTTACATGGACTTAGGAGGCATCTTTGCTGATGCTAACTCAATACTTGTAAGAAAGGCGCTACTTGAGGGATATCGAAGTATACGTGAACTCCCAGAGTCAGATATGAAATACATTGAGGCATTTTTTGTATTGGGAATACTGTTATGCATGGATACGCACTTACATAATCCTAAAATGAAAGAGTGGTATTTAAGAAGAACCGAGCCAATATGTAGAGATTATATTATTCCTATGATTAATGATGAAAGATTTTATGAAATAATATAGTTGAAATTTGTACAATGGCCTTTTAGAGACGGTTATTGGTAACTCAAAGGCTTTTTATAACGAATAAGAGGGCGCTATCTTTGCAAACTGTCAACCATGGGAATTTGTAGTTATTTATGAGAATGAAAAGCTTGCGAATTAAGGTAAGTGCTGGCAAGGGCAATGGAGTAAAAATAGGTTTTGAGACCAGAATAGAAAACGGACCAGACGACTAGAAAGATGATTTTTGATCCATAAATGTCAATCAAAGTTTGTTTAATATAGTAAAGAAAAAGGGGGGCCACATAATGATAGAGTATAACTTAGCCCAAAAAGATGATATGAAGCAAATTGCTAACTTTATAGCAGAGATTAATAGAAAAGAAGAAAGTCATATTGGTTACTGTGGAACTGATAGAGAAGAAATAGAGAACTCATTAATGGAGGATATAACAGATATACCTTTTCAAGAGGGTTTCATAGTTGCTAAGGAAAATGAAAAATTGATTGGGGTATTAGGCTTTGATTCAGACCTTGAAAGTAATAGTGCAGAAATATGGGGACCATTTATCATAGAAGATAAATGGGATATCGCAGCTGAGTTGTGGGACAAGATGATGAAAATCCTACCAAATGAAATAAGTTCAATAAGCTTATTTGTAAATAAGAAAAATGAAAACTGTATACAGTTAGCAACCAATTTGAATTTCAATAAAGTAAGTGAAGAAACCATACTCATCTTTGAAAGAAACCATATTGATAAACTACAGAATGCTACTATAATCGAGCTTTCAGGTGAGTATAATGAGGATGTGCAGTCACTTCATGATAAGACCTTCCCTAACACCTATTATAGCGGTAGCCAAATAATTGATAGAATGAATAATCATAGAAAAGTTTTTATAAATATTGAAAATGAAAACTTAGCAGGTTATATCTATGTGGAGGTCAATCCTGAGTTCGGAGAAGGAAGTATAGAATTTTTTGCTGTAGATGAATCAGAGAGAGGCAAAGGCATAGGAAGCAAGTTATTAACCATGGCATTAAAATGGATATTCACATTTGAATCAATAGGTAATATTACATTATGCGTTAACTCAGAAAACGAAAAAGCACTCAAACTATACAAAAAAGTTGGTTTTAAAGAGAAACATCAGTTGTACTATTTTACAAGGGCATTCGGATAAGATTAATAAATAATGTGAAAGGAGTGATTAAATTATGGAATGTAATCCTGAAAAAAGTGTAGGCTTTAAGATATCAGCAAATACATTGAAGATAATAGCTATTATTGCAATGCTAATCGATCATATAGCATGGGCTTTTGTACCAACAGCAAGTTTATTAGGACAGATAATGCACATGATAGGAAGACTTACTGCTCCTATTATGTGCTACTTTATTGCAGAAGGGTATCATCATACACATAATCTAAAAAAATACGCAATCAGACTTGGTATCTTTGCTCTAATATCGCATGTTCCATTTATATATTTTGAAACTGGGAAGCTGCCTATTTATTATTCAAATGGAATTCATTTCGTATTTCATACAAGTGTAATGTACACTCTATTTCTTGGTCTAATTGCACTTATAGTATGGAATAATCAAAAACTTAAGAATTACACAAAAAAACTGTTAATAGCATTAATTTGCATAGCTTCACTACCAGGTGACTGGGTCTTTCTTGCAGTTTTATGGATACTAGTATTCGGAATAAACCACGGAAATATTAAAAAACAAATGATTGGTTTTAGCATGGTTTCTGTTATTTTAGTATTAAATTCCGTGATTTCTGGGATAAATGGCATTTGGTGGAGACCAATATTCCAGTTAGGAGTCTATTTTGCAATACCTCTTCTTTCTAGATATAACGGGAAGCTTGGCTATAGCAAAAACAATAAATGGATGAAGTGGTTATTTTATATATTCTATCCACTGCATTTATTAATTATTGGTTTAATCAGACACGTATTTGTACTAAGATAATTGCAAACACTCAGAATTCACATTCAAAGGAAGGTGAGATGCTGCCTACTAAGAGGGACTTTTATTGGCTCAGCCTAGGGTTGTGAAGTATCGAATCGTTATAGTATAAATTAACAAGGGGAGAATCTTATGGATAAAAAAATTTTAGATGAAGGCAAGAGATTTCTTGTTTCTTATTTAAAAGATAAAACTGTAGATTATGAAACTTATCATCCTTGGCGTAGTAACTGGGAGTTTGTTGTTCTGCATTCACTAAGAGTTGAAGGCTATGTCAAAAAGATTTTAAGTATCGAGAATCATAATTTATCCCAAAATGATATTTTGATTACTCAGCTGGCAGCAATTTTACATGACTTAGGCAGGATTCATAGAAGAGAAGGTCATGCGCTTTTGGGAAGGGACATTATAAGTGATTGGTTGAAGGATAACCATATTATACCTTTAGGCGTAAATGAATCAAGTAGATTATTATATTTAATCGAAAAACATTCTGATAAAGAAGATGGGTACGAGGATTATTGTTTGAAAGTATTAAGGGATGCTGATGTTCTTGATGAAATTGGTGCTATGTCAATATTTATGGCTTCAAATTGGATAGACAGAAATAATCCGTATTATTTCAACCTACTATCTGATAGGCTTGAAAATTTAGAAATAAGCTACTGCGAAAAAGCGCTTAAGTTACTAAATACAGAAGGTGCAAGACTCATACTAGAAGAAAAAAAGAAATTTATAACTTGTTTTGTAGACCAATTAAAGGATGAGTTATATGGGACAGAAATGTTTGGACAAGTTAGTATGGAAAACTATTTTAGTGACCTCTTATAACATAATACTTACTAAACGAAATAAAAAATTGGGGGGTAACAGTTTGAGAACGAACTGGTTTACAGTCGAAGAAATAGATAATAAAACCTTTGCGATAAGTGAATATAACCATTGGGAAAATGTGCATTCATATTTAGTTATAGGAAGTAAAATTGCATGCTTAATTGATACGGGCTTAGGAATAGGTAATATAAAAGAAGTCACAGATAAACTTACTGACCTACCTATAAAAGTTATTACCACTCATGTACATTGGGATCATATTGGTGGACATAGTTTGTATGATGATATTAGTGTTCATAAGAATGATGTTGAATGGATGAGAAATGGAATACCTCTTCCTATAGGAGAGATAAAGAAAAACCTAGTAAAAGAGGTTAAAGAGGAAGCATTTCCAAAGGACTTTAATATAAATAATTATTGTCTATTTACAGGAGAACCTAATCATATACTTAGTGATAACGAAAAAATTGACTTGGGAGATAGAGAATTAGTGGTATTACATACACCTGGACATTCACCCGGTCACATTTGCATATATGAAAGGGAACGCGGATATCTATACACTGGAGATTTGCTTTATAAAGGGACACTGTATGCGTTTTATCCTAGCACAAATCCAGTAGACTTTTATAACTCAGTAATAAAGATAAGTGAATTAGATTATGTAGATAAAGTATTACCTGGTCATAATGATATTAATGTCAATAAAGAACTCATAGCAGAAGTGAGACAAGCCTTTGAAGAGATAAAAGAAAAAGGTTTGCTGAAACATGGTGGCGGATTACATGAATATGGTTCTTTTAAAATCAAATTATAAAATTTTTCGTATATCATGATGTAACGAACAAACCGTTGGAGGAATTTAAGATGAATTATAGAAAAATTGAACTGGATATCAGCAATAATGACGAAAAGTTGGAGGAACTTTTATCGCAAATAGCTAAATGGCATAATCTCACACCGAAACTATGGATATCTGAGTACAGAACTTCAGCAGAAGAGATAGAGGAAACAGTTCAAAGAATTAAGAAAACAAAAAATGAAGATTTATATCTTGCTGTAGCGGAAGACGATGAGGGACATGTACAGGGATTTATATGGGCCAGTAAACAAGAAAAACCTAAGGATAGTGTTATGATTTTATCATTATATATTACAAAAGAGTATAGAGGTCATGGTACCGCAACAAATCTAAAGTTTATGCTAGAAGAATGGTGTAGGCGTGAAGGTATAAAGGCAATACAAACAACAGTCCATTATAGCAATAGTAACATGCTAGCATTAAATCAAAAACTTGGATATATTCCAGGAATGGTGTTTATGACTAAGACCTTGTAAGATATTCAAAAAGAAGTATTGTAAAGGTATCATGAAAAGAGGAAAAGTAGATGAATGAGAAAATAATTGAAGAACTTTAAAATCAAAGGTAATGGTAGAGTGTGGTTTTATAAAAAATTAAAGGGGTGAATGGATTTATGCGTAGAGAAAAGGAAATGATGGATTTAATTCTAGGTACTGCTAAAGAAGATGAACGTATACGTGCCGTTATCATGAATGGCTCTCGTGCGAATCCAAATGCAAGGAAAGATTTTTTTCAGGATTATGATATAGTATATATTGTAAAAGATATAGAATCATTTACATCTAATCATAATTGGGTTAAGAGGTTTGGAGAAATTATGATAATGCAGATGCCAGAGGAGATGACTCTCCTACCACCCGCTAAGGATGGGAGATTTGTGTATCTAATGCAGTTTACTGATGGAAACCGTATTGATTTAAGCCTGGTTCCTGTAGAAAGAGCAGATGAACTTATAGATAATGACAGTCTAAGCATATTACTTTTAGATAAGGATGGAATAGTTAAACCATTTCCATCTGCTAGTGATATAGATTATATTGTAAAGAAACCGTCTAAGAAAGAATATGAAAACTGCTGCAATGAGTTTTGGTGGGTAAGCCCTTATGTTGCAAAGGGTATCTGGAGAGAAGAATTACGATATGTTGATGAAAATGCTTGAATGGGATATAGGTATTAAAACTAACTTTACCAAAAGTGCAGGTAAATTAGGCAAGTATTTCAAAAAATATCTTGATGCAGACACATGGCAAGAACTATTAGAAACATATCCAGATGCTGATTATGATAATATGTGGAGGTCACTTTTTGCTATGTGCAGTCTTTTTAGAAAAACTGCTATCAGAGTGGCTGACTATTTTGATTTCCAATATCCTTATGGTGATGATGAAAAGGTAACTGCACATTTAAAACATGTAAAGGAATTACCTAAGGATGCAAAGGAAATGTATTGATTATTAATAAATAAAACGGGGGGAGAAGTAAAATGATTGAATCCAGGTGTGGAATTATTTGTTCAAAGTGTGAATACAAGGAATCTACTGGATGTAAAGGATGTGTAAATATAGACAAGCCATTTTGGGGAGAAATGTGTCCAGTAAAATCTTGTTGTGAAGGTAAAGAATTATTACATTGTGGTAAATGTGAGACATTTCCTTGCGAATTATTGAATAGTTTTGCATATGATGAAGACCAAGGTGATAATGGTATGAGAATTGAACAATGCAGACTATGGGGGGATAGAAAATAATATGAAAACAATAAAAAGTTATTTTGCAATTGATTCACAGTATAAAGAAATGGTAAGTAAATATACTAATGTTGATGGGATAGCAACAATTATTTACTTTACTCTACTTATGGGAGCATACTATTTTATGGGAGTTATATATGATACTAAGAATCTTTACTTAGGTAATCAAATAAATATCGTGCTCTCAGTAATCTGTATTATATATGTATTATTCCGCGGTCAAAAACTTAGCTCAATTGGTTTTAGCAAGAAAAACCTTGGCAAGTCATTGATCATGGGATTAGTCGCTGGAGGCATTGTATTAACAATTCAACTATTGCCAGGAATTATAGGTGGAAGACAGTTTAATCCAGTATCAAAGCTTATGTCAAGTTTTATCTACTATTTAATAATCATAGGTTTGACAGAAGAAATTATTTTTAGGGGATTTATTCAAACAAGAATTTATGGAATTGTAAAAAAACCAATTATAGCTATTTTATTGACTGCATTTTTGTTCATGATCATGCATATTCCATTTCAAATGGGAGCTGCCCATATGGGTTTTTTTGAGTACATATCCAATAATTTTGTAACACTAATCTTTACATTTGGTTGGCATCTTGTATTCAATTTTATGTACTCAAAATATAATTCCATTGTTGGACCTACAGTATTTCATGCAATTATGAATTGGAGTAATTATTTGTTTTTGTAATATCCAGTACAATCAATCAATTACCATAAACGGAGCGCGCTCATACTGAGATTTGATTCAATAATTATATTTGTTAAACTATAGCCTTTAAGTGCTGATGAAAACAGTGCATAAGGGCTTCTTAATTTTTTGTAAAATAGAGAGCTAGTAGAAGGTATTATGAGAGTAAAGTTGAATATTATGGTAAAAGGAACTTTTCTTGGCATAATCAAGTTTAATTACTAGAAAGAAAAATGTCTATACCAATTTAAGATATAAGATTTAGTATCCATTAACAATAATCGTAGACTGAAGGAGTTGAAAACATGAGCATATACTTAAATGATGTACCTAGTGCAAATAATTGGGACATAATTAAGCCCGTTAATAAAGGCTGGTCCGAAGATAAGAAATTTTATATAAAAACTACGGGTGGAAAAGAGTTATTGCTTAGATTATCAGACATATCACAATATGAAAAAAAGAAAAGAGAATTTGAAAGTTTAAGACCGCTTATGAATATGGATATATTTTTTACACAGCCCATTGATTTTGGAATATGTAACAATGGTCAATCTGTTTATTCTTTGCTTACTTGGATTGATGGAGAGGATTCCGGTATTATTCTTCCTAAGCTTGAAGATAAAGAACAGTACATGCTTGGCATTAGGGCAGGTATGTATCTTAAGCAAATACATAGCATTCCAGCTCCTAAAGATCAACCCGATTGGGCAGAAAGATTTAACAGAAAAATTGATAAAAAGATAGCTATGTATAAAGCTTGTAATATTCACTTCAAAAATGATGATAAACTAATTGATTATATAGAGCAAAATCGTTCTCTCCTAATAAATCGTCCACAGTCTTTTCAACATGGAGATTATCATGTAGGGAATATGATTATTACACCAAAGGGAGAACTAGGTATAATCGATTTTAACAGAATGGATTATGGGGATCCATGGGAAGAGTTCAATAGAATTACCTGGTGTGCGGATATAAGTCCTATGTTCGCATCAGGATATATTAATGGATATTTTGATAAAAACGCACCAGATTTGTTTTTTAGATTGATGGCATTGTACATTGCAAGTAATCAACTTTCTTCCATACCTTGGTCAATTCCATTTGGTGAGGAAGAAGTGAATATAATGATTAAACAAGTACAGAGTGTCTTGAAATGGTATGATGGTTTTAACACATATATTCCGAATTGGTATGTAGAAAGATAAGCTTAACAAGAAGATATTTTAGAAAATGTCAGATATATATTAGCAAAACAAAATCCATGTTTACTAATGGTTAAGAAATTATAGTAAATATGGTATGATAATTTTAATAAATATATTCCTGGTTGATATGTGACAGTAATAAAAATAGAGGAGCTACTATGAAGGATAAAGCTATAAAATATAAAAAAGTAAAATTGAAGAATGTATTATTGATTTTATTACTAGCAAGTATTTTAGTATTGGTATCTGTATTATCTATAAATGCTTATGTCAAATCATCTGTTGAAGATAAAATAATTACACCAGTTAATGCAACCTCTTTGGACGTTGATTGCATCATAGTTCTTGGAGCAGGTGTCTGGGGAGATGGAAGGCCTAGCCATATGCTTGAAGATAGACTTTTACAAGGTATAGAATTATATGAAAATGGAGCATCTGATAGATTACTAATGAGTGGAGATCATGGTCGTAAGGAATATGACGAGGTCAATGTCATGAAGGTATTTGCTATGGATAGAGGTATCCCTTCAGACCATATATTCATGGATCATGCAGGCTTTTCAACATATGAAAGTATTTATCGTGCAAGGGATATTTTTAAAGTTGATAAGGTCATAATTGTCACACAGGGATATCATATGTATCGTGCTTTATATATTGCCGAAGAGTTAGGGCTTGAAGCTTATGGTGTTGCATCTGACCCAAGACAATATGTAGGCCAAGAATCTAGAGAGTTAAGAGAAACATTAGCAAGAGTGAAAGATTTTGTTAACTGCATCATAAAGCCTGAGCCTACTTATCTTGGGGATTCTATACCAATAAATGGTGACGGCAATTTAACTAACGATTAGATATTAGAAGTAAGTTGTGGTAATTTGGAGGAGATACATTCTCATTATTCTACTATTAGAAGACATTTGATTGACCATGGGTTTATGGAGAGAACTAGAGATTGCAAGGTTTACTGGGTAAATGAATAAGAGAAAATGCATTGAATTTCAGAAAATATAATAGAGAAATGAAAAAAGAGAGTAATTCCTAATAAAACAAAGGGAGAATATAATTATGAAGCATGAATGGAGAAAACAAGAGAAAAGTTTGTATATACCTAAAGAGAAACCAGAACTTATTACAGTTCCAGAACAAAAGTTTTTAATGATAAAAGGAGAAGGAAATCCAAACAGTGAAGAATTTGCTGAAAAGATAGGAGTTCTTTATTCATTAGCCTATGCTATTAGAATGATGCCAAAGCAAGGATACACTCCAGAGGGATACTTTGAATATACAGTATATCCACTAGAAGGTGTATGGGACCTGACAGAAGAGGGTAGGAAGCTAGAAAAACTAAATAAAGACGAGCTTTTATATACTATTATGATCAGACAACCAGATTTTGTAACAGAAGAAGTAGTAGAAAGAGCATTTGGAAACGTAAGAAAAAAGAAGCCACATCCATTATTGGACAAAGTAACTTTTGGGACAATGGAAGATGGATTGTCAGTTCAAATACTTCATGTAGGACCATATGATGATGAACCACAAAGCTTTGAAATGATGAAAGAATTTATCAATAATAACAATCTTGAAATTGCAACATTAATACATAGAGAAATATATCTGTCAGATGCAAGGAAAGTTGAACCGGCAAAAATGAAGACAGTTTTAAGATATAGAGTTAAATCAATACAATAATAGAAATACAGACAGCAAATTGTTTCTCCAAGATGAACTAGGTTGAACACTATAATAGAAAGACGTAAAACTTAAAAAGCAAAGAGCGATGAAAGTGAGAAATATGAACAATTGAAGTTGTTTTGATTATATACTTTTACCCTATAAAAATGTATAAATCAGGAGGGCGACAATATGAACCTTTTAGGCTATATATTGATGATTTTAGGTACAGTTTATGGATTACTTAACTTAATTGCAGGCTTGACTCAAATAAAACAAAAGAAAATAGATACTTGGAGTAGCATAGTAATCATAGTTGGAGGGGTGTTAATAGCTATATCAGTTATTTTTTCTTCCAAAGGATCTTATTTTTTCTACTTGTTATTATTAGGACTTATCATAATTCACATTGCTACTATAAGGAATGGGATAAAAATGTTTGGTAAGCTCAATTGGAAGCATCATATAGTAAGATTTCTGATTTCATTAACTTTAGTAATACTATCTATTATTAGATAAATTGGCTTTGCTATTATATAAAGATATTTTATGAGTAATACAGCAGAAGGGAGTGCATTACTGTGTGGACAAGGACACAACTTAAACAGAGGGCAAAAAATGTTCTAAGATTTAATTATTGGAAGGCTTTATTGATCAGCTTAGTTATTTCATTTGCAAGTGGTAGTGGAGGCAGTGGCGGAGGAGGTTCATCTAGATCAGCTATGGATTTCCCTAGGGCTACAGAACCAGGTACAATTGTAGTTATTATAGTTGTAGCCTTACTAGCTATATTATTTTTCCTAGCTTTGAGAATTTTAATAGGCTATCCACTAGAGGTCGGTGGTCAAAGATATTTTGTAAGGTCAGCTGAAAATAAGGACAATAAAAAATGCTTTAGCTTTGCATTTGAAGGACAAAACTATAACGGCATAGTACCAACCATGCTGCTTAGAGGAGTATTTACTTTTCTGTGGCTTTTGTTATTAATCATACCTGGCATTGTAAAATCATATGCTTATAGCTTGGTGCCATATATTTTAGGTGATAATCCAAACATAGGAGCCAAAAGAGCAATAGAATTAAGTAATGATATGACTGAAGGACACAAATTTGACATGTTCGTATTAGGTTTATCCTTCATTGGCTGGTATTTACTAGGTGCACTAGCATTAGGAGTTGGAGTAATATTTGTATTACCTTATTATAATGCTACTCACGCTGAACTGTATCTAGTCTTACGTCAGAGAGCGTTAGATCGCAACATTTGTACCTATGAGGAGTTAATGTTAGACAGACCAGATGAAGATGGAAATGGTGGGCAATATTATTAGAAAACATTAGTGAGAAGGAGATAGCTATGAAAAATATAGTAATGGCAAGAGAGGATAATCTAAATGACTGGGTAAGGATGGGGCTTCAGCTATGGCCTGATAACACTGAGGATGAGCTAGAAAAATCTTTTCTAGATACCTTAAAATCAGATAATGAAGAAGGTCTATTATATTGTTTGGATAATGATTATGTAGGCTTCATTAATGTATCCATTAGAAGTGATTATGTAAACGGCTCTACATCAAGCCCAGTAGCATATGTAGAAGGTATTTATGTAAAACCTCAATACAGGAATAGAAATATTGCACGAGAATTAATCAGGGCAGGAGAAATATGGGGCAGTAATAAAGGATGTATACAAATGGGATCAGATATTTTAATCGATAACAAAAATAGTTATGACTTTCATAAAAAGGTTGGATTTGATGAAGCTGAAACTGTAATATGCTTTATTAAAGACATAAGTAAATGATACTGATACTTAACGATGTTTAAGCAAAAAGGAACAAATCAGCCTATATACCGTCTATATGTATATAGTAAATGAGGGAGGGTTGAGAATGGTCTATAAAAAAACTATTTTACTAGCTTTATCTATTATAATTCTTACTTTAATTGGGTGTCAACAAGAAGAAAAGATTGACATAAGAGGAGATATTACAGAAATAAACAAATCTGCTGACAATAAAATTGTTAGCATACTAGTTGAAGGGGAGCTGGAAGAGGACACATCATATGATAAAGCAAGTATTAGTATAGATAAAAGCACAAGCGTATATTCAGCAACTGGAGAAGATAAAGTTTCAATTGAGGAAATTACAGAAGGAATGAAGGTAGAGGTTATCTTTACGGGGCTAGTTAGAGAATCATATCCCGTACAGGCTGATGCAAAAACAATTAGAATTATAGAGCAGAACGTAAATAATGAAGTATCTGGAGAGATACCCAATAATGAAGAGGTCCAGACCACAAATAATGAAAGTACGATACGACTTGCACTAGAAGAAAGTAATTATGCTACAATTGATGATATTCTAAAAAGACGTGAGGACATTGACATTATGGAGTGGTCATCAGACGAAACCTGTGTTGCCTTTCTGATAAATGATACAGACTGGGGAGGCAGGATGTATTTATGGCATGTTGGTGATTTAGAACCAATAGAGATACAAGCTGAAAAAGATATAATATGTGAATTTATATGGTCGCCAAACAGTGAATATGTCATTGCTGATATAGGCACTTCAAATTCTAGAACTGGTTATGTTGTTAAATCGAAGGACAATGCACTTCTTTATAATATAGGATATATAGGAAACTTTATATGGTCACCTGATTCAAAATTTGTAGCATTGGCAATGGAAAGCGAAGTAAAATCTATTGCATTAACTGAACTAGATGGAACTACAGATATTTACTTATTTAATATAGAAACCGAGGAAATAACAATAGTTGATAAAGGAGCCCCAGAATATTTTCTATGGATTACAAGCTGGGATAGTGATGGTTTATTACACTATGAAAAATCATATGTAAACGAGCCTGATAAAAGCGAGTCGCTCACATATAAATATCAATAATCAAATTTAAAAGCAATATTTTCGTGGCTTAATGTGTAAATTTCACCATTTACTCATAAATGATGATAACATATAATTCAAGATAAATAGAGTTATTATGTAAAGGATGATTCACGATGAAACCAGTGAAAAGAACTAAGGCTAGAATAGCATTAGGTAAAATCTATTACACATATAGTAGATATTTAGAGTGGTGCATCGGAAATACGAAATTTTCCAAGAAAATGGAAACCAATGCATTACCCTATACAGTATTTAAGCATCAAACACCTTTGCTAAGGAGATTAAAAGACGTAGATATGTGGCTACAGCAAAATAAAATTGTAAATCTAAGAATTGCAGTTGAAAAGCTCAATGGCATAATAATTTGTCCAGGAGAAACTTTTTCGTATTGGAGGCTAATAGGTAAGCCAACAAGAAAAAAAGGCTATGTTGATGGAATGATACTATCCCATGGCAACTATAAAACAGGTATAGGAGGAGGTCTGTGCCAATTATCTAACTTGATATACTGGCTTACTCTCCATACCCCTTTGAAGGTAACAGAAAGACATCGCCATAGCTATGATGTTTTTCCCGACTCCAACAGGACACAGCCCTTTGGTAGTGGTGCCACTTGTTTTTATAATTATTTGGATTTAAGAATATATAATCCAACAAAACAGCCCTACCAGCTAAATCTCTATTTAACAGATGAAAACTTGGTTGGTCAGTGGAATACAGTAGAAGAATCACTTTATAGCTATGAGGTTTATGAAAAAGAACATAAATTTACACAGGAGTATTGGGGTGGCTATGTTAGACATAACCTTATTTATAGACGAGTTTTTAACTATAATAGAGAACTAATTAATGATAAATACGTGACTGAAAATCATGCCATTATGATGTATCAGCCATTTTTAGAATCGGGACATGTTAGTTAATATAAGAAAAGAGGCCAAATAGCGAGGCCACTGAAAAAGTTTAATTTTCAGTGGTCTCTAAATAGCCATTTTTTCATGATATAGCTACTTCACATTAACATTAACCTTACATAAAGGATACTGACTAGGACTCCAATTTCTTTCAGTCAATACTTCAACTATTTCACCATTATAGAAGTATACCTTTGGAACCCTATAGGTAATCATGGAAGGAATTTCTTGAGGGACACTGCCTATATGGTTAGCCAGGTCTTCTAAAGTAATTTCATTATTTCTATCATTACCAATTAAAACTACAGGAGTTCCAACGGGATATTTTTTCGGGAGTTTTATCATAAACTGATCCATACAAACCTTGCCAACAATAGGCATCTTCTGTCCATCTACAAGGACATGGAATCCTTGAAACCATCTAAACCAACCATCTGCATATCCTATAGGCACGGTACCTATCCATTCATCTGAATTTGCCTCATAGGCTGTATCATAGCCTATAAAGCTACCTTTTTTAACTTGCTTAACATGTAATAGCTTAGAATGTAAGGAAAGTGCAGATTGCAATCTTAGCGGAGAAGTTTTCCTTATTTCCTCAGATGGGTATATTCCAAACATAGCAACTCCTATTCGTACCATATCAAGATGACTATCCTTGTATTTTAAAGTTGCAGCACTATTTGCACAATGAAAAATAGAAACATTTAAACCTTTGGATTTTACCCAGTTAGTAAAACCTAAAAACTCTTTAAACTGTTTTTCAAAATAGGTAGAATCCTCTTTGTTTGCAGTAGCAAAATGTGTATACATACCTTCTACAACTATATCTTCCTTATTTAACATAGGAAGCATTACCTCTAATTCTTCTTTTCTATTTATGCCGATTCTGCCTAGTCCAGTATCTATTTTCAAGTGTAGCTTCAAAGGCTTTTTCCCAACCTTGTATAGTCTCATTTCCTTTAACCAAGAAAGGTCAAAAACAGTAATAGACAAGTCATATTCAATTGCAATATTTACATCACTAGGCAGTATAGGAGTAAGCACGAGTATAGGGGCCTTTATTCCATTCTTTCTTAAATACAAGGCTTCGCTTAATATTGAAACAGCTAGTGCATCAGCACCAGATCTTAAAGCTAATCTAGCAATCTGCAAGTCGCCATGCCCATAGGCATCCGCCTTTACTGCTGCCATGAACTTAACAGATGAGGGCAGGTATGCTTTAATTTGTTTAATATTATTCTCAATTCTATCTAGATGGATTTCAACCCATGTATCTCTATGAAGCATTAAAGTATCCATCTATACAACCTCCTTATTTTCTATAATTTCTTCTCTTTGCAATTCTTCGACTATTTCTTCAAGCTTTAGCATACGGGAACCCTTGACTAGTACAATGGATTCATATTCCATCAGTTTCTTTAGTTTTTGAATTAGATAAGTTCTGTTTTTGTAGGCTAATACTCTGCCTTTTTTAAACCTGGGTCTTGCAGTTTGAGCTATATGTGCTGCCAGGGGACCAATAGTAAGCAAATAATCAATTTGACTAAAATCAATCTTCTCTCCAATTTCTCTATGCATGTCAATCTCCTTAGTACCTAGACCGATCATATCTCCAAGAACAACAATTTTATGCCTATAGTTTTTCATTCCGTAAAGAGTATCTAATGCAGCCATGAGGCTTGTAGGGTTAGACTTATAAGAATCATTCAAAATTGTACATTTTTCAGTATGGATAACTTCATTTCTCATGCCAGTAAATTCAACATTTGATAGACCATCCTGTATCTGCTCAAAGGATATTCCAAAGTACCTTGCCACAGTAATAGCAGCAGTTGCATTAAACATTTGATGCTTTCCTACTATAGATAAATAAAAGGAAGGACAATTAAACTTACCTAAGCTAAAGGTAATACCTCTTTCATCTGAAGATTCCAACCAAGGGATATAAGTGTTAGTGAAGTTTCTACCAAAGGTTATAGTTTTGTAGTTAATGTCCATTTCCTTAATTTTTTCATTTAACAAGGGATTGTCTCCATAATAAACAAATAAACCATTGTGATTTAAGCCCTTTAATATTTCAAGTTTTGCTTGAACAATATTTTCTATCGTAAGCAATTCATCTAAGTGAGCTTCGCCTATACTTGTGATGATGGCTACATCAGGAGAAGCTATAGTAGTTAAAAGTTCTATTTCGCCTAGATTAGAAGTTCCCATTTCAATAACTGCCATTTCCGCATCTTCTTCCAGTTTTAGTATAGTGAGAGGCACTCCTAAATGGTTATTTAAGTTACCAAAGGTTTTCTGGGTTTTATACCTAGTGCTTAGAAGACTTGCTAAAATGTCTTTGGTAGATGTTTTACCGTTACTTCCTGTGATTCCTATTACTTTTGTCTTCAATTGACTCCTATATGATTTTGCTAATTTTTGAATGGCAGTCAATGTATCATCAACTAATACAATAGGTATATCTACACTGGGGATAGCTTGGTTTTTGCTCCATAGAGCTGCTACTGCACCCTTTGCTATAGCCTCATTGATGAATTTATGTCCATCAAAATTTTCACCTACTATTGGTACAAATAACTGACCAGTTTTTATCTGCCTAGTATCTATAGATACGCCCTGTATAGCTATAGCTTCATCTTCTTTTTTCAAACCATATCCTTTTACCATTTCTTGAATTTCTTTTAAACTACGACAAATCATTTTTCCCACCTCATATTTAAAAAAGAATTCTTCTGTTTATGTGTACAAAAGCCTAGATCTATTAACTTCTCTATTAGCTCTGAATAAGTAGTGCCATCAGTTTTTTCCCATAGCTTAGGAAACATGCTATATGCAGTGAATCCTGGCAAAGTATTGACCTCATTTACATAAAATTTATCTTCATCTGTGACAAAAAAATCAACTCTTACGAGACCGCAGCAGTCTAATAGCTTAAAGGTCTGAATACCAGTTTCTCTCATGGCTTCACTTATTTTTGCAGATAGATTTGCAGGAATGACTGGAACTAGCTTACCATCTACATATTTAGCAGCATAATCCATAAACTGTCTTTCTTGAATGTATTCACCAACCACAGAAGCCTTAGGACAATCATTACCTATTACTGCAATTTGCATTTCTCTGCCGATTATCTCTTCTTCAATAATTACTTTACTATCGTATAAGAAGGCTTCTTTGATTGCCTTTTTAAGCTGGTCTCTGTTTTCACAGCGACTAATTCCAACACTTGAACCTAGCTTAGCAGGTTTGATAAAGCAAGGATAAGCTATAGTATCTTCAATTTGTCTATAGGTCCCCTCTTCGTTCGTTTTCCAAGTGTGAATATTTACATGAGTATATTTGGCTTGAGGAATATTTCCAAGTGAAAATATGTCCTTCATCATAACCTTATCAATTCCTAATGCTGAGGATAAAACACCATTTCCTACATAAGGGATATTTAGTATTTCAAACAATCCCTGAATTGTACCATCCTCTCCATTTGTGCCATGCAAAACTGGAAATACAATACTTTTATTGTCTTTCTTAAAGTTTTTAGATATAAATTCTGCTAGGGAGGCTGTAACTGAAGCTGAGCTGCTAGCTTGTAGTTGCTTTATATCTGCTAGATCAACCTTCAACTTACCTAGGTCACACCAGACACCATCTCTTGAAATATAGACTGGATAAACATTGTGTTTCATTTTATCTATTGAATTAATTACAGAAAATGCACTTGAGAGAGAGGCATCATGCTCTACTGATTTTCCGCCATAAACCACATAAATATTTGTTTTCATATTTTCCTCCTACTGTACATTTTTATAACTATATTTTACAGGAAAGATATTACAAATTCCTCTTCATATTTCTTACGAATTTCTTAACAATGAGTTTAAGACATTCTGCCAATGAGATATAATATAAGAAAAGAAAGCTCTGGTTAGCATTTCAAATTAATAACAGAAATTCATGTCGATAATAAAAACTAACTATGATAAAATGAAAGTGATATAATTTTATTAACGGTTTTAGGTTTTTTAATTTTGTCATAGTGTATATTAACTTGTGGGGGGTGATTTTATGGATAAAAGACAAGGTGAAGACCAGGTACAAAAAGAAGCTCAAGAAATACAAACCATAATAGATCATACTGTGTCTTTAGCAGAAGACACAATTTTGACAGAGCAATTGATTCCGCTACTAGACAAGATATTTGATCCTCTACCTGTGCCTTTTATCATATTAGATAAGGAAACAAATGTTAGAATGATTAATAAAGTTTTTGCTAATTTTCTTGGATACTCAAAGGAAGAGGTAATAGGTAGACCAGTATTAGATGTAGATAAATACTCTAGGTTTCCCTATGTTTTAAAGACAAAAAAAGCAGAAATTGCATGGAAACACACATTTGAGAATGGACATACTGCCATAGTACATAGACTTGTTGTACTCGATGAGGAAAGTAATGTTAGATATGGAGTAGGAATGGTGCTTTTTGAAGACCTTGAGCAGTTTAAGGATATAATCGAAAAAAACAAACTCCTCGAGACTGAGCTTCATTTATATAAGAGTCAGCTAAAGGAGATGCACGGGGCAAAATATTCCTGGAACACAATAATAGGAAAAAGCGAAAAAACGAGTCAAGCTAAATTTATAGGAAAAAGGGCATCTACTTCAAATTCTAATGTTTTGATTTTAGGTGAAAGCGGTACAGGAAAAGAGTTGTTTGCCCATGCAATACATAATGATAGCGCCAGAAGCTTTTCGCCATTTGTTAAAATAAATTGTGCAGCTATACCTTCAGAATTGTTAGAATCAGAGTTGTTTGGATATGACGAGGGAGCATTTACAGGTGCAAAAAAAGGAGGTAAAATCGGAAAATTCGAGCTGGCAAATGGAGGAAGTATTTTTTTAGATGAAATTGGGGACATGCCACTGAAAATGCAAGCCAAACTATTGAGGGTGCTGCAGGAAAAAGAATTTGAAAGAGTAGGTGGTAATAACATTATAAAGGTTGATGTTAGAGTTATCGCTGCTACAAACAAGAATTTAATAGAATTAATAAAAGAAGATAAATTCAGAGAAGATTTATATTATAGGCTTAATGTAATGACTATAGAAATACCATCTCTAAGGGAAAGATATGGAGACATTGATGAATTAACAGCAATGTTACTCAAGAAGCTTTCTAAGCAGCTTGGAAAATATGTTTCTAGTATATCGGATAAGGCAATAGAATATTTCATGGGACATAGTTGGCCTGGAAACGTTAGAGAACTAGAGAATGTATTAGAGAGAGCGATAAATCTTACTGATACAGACACTATACTACCAGTTCATCTTCCAGTGTATTTAACTCAAACTACGAAAAGAGTATTAAATGGACCAATAAGACCACTGAAGGATATGATAGAAGATACAGAAAAAGAAGCCATAGTTAGATGCCTAGAGTATACTAATGGAAACAAATTAAAGACAGCTAAGCTTCTAGATATTAGTCGTTCAAGTCTATATGATAAGATGGAGAGGTATGGAATATAATAGAAAAGAAGGAATGAAGAAAATCAATTGCACCAAAGATAGTTAAAAAAATAACAAAAAATTATTATTTAAAGCTTTTATGGCATAGAACTTGCTTTATTAATATATTAACAATAAAAAAGGAGGAAACAAAATGAAGGGTAAAACAATAAGTGAATTAAAGCTTGGAGATAAGGCCTTTTTTCAAAAAACAATAACAGAAACTGATGTATATATGTATGCAGGTATTACAGGAGATTTAAATCCAGCACATATAAACGAAGAGTATGCCAAGGATACAATGTTTAAAGGAAGAATAGCACATGGAATGCTGACAGCTGGATTAGTATCTGCAGTACTTGGAATGCAACTACCAGGACCAGGAACTATATACTTAAAACAAGACCTTAAGTTTACAGCACCTGTAAGAATAGGCGATACAATCAAAGCTGAAGTTGAAGTTTCTGAGATGATTGTGGAAAAGAATAGAATTAAACTAAGAACTACTTGCACTAATCAAAATGGAGATGTAGTCCTTGATGGCGAAGCTACAGTAATGCCACCTAGATAAACTATAGTTCTCTTCAATGACAATAAGTGTTTGACAATCAGGACAGTGTATTAAAAAAATACATAATGGTCATAGGAAAACCTTGTCCTGTAAGTAATAACAAATAAAAGACTTAAGCCTATGAAAAATAGGGGGTTTCTGCAAAAAAAATATGTCCTAACTTTGTACATGAATAAAGTTAGGATATATTTTTTTTAAAAATTTAAGACTTGGTTATGAAAACATTTCATTAGAACGGTCTAAATTACTGTACTACGTAGACTTTGACAAAATTTCACAAAAGGAAAAATTATTGGCATGTATGTTGCAATTAAATAATTATACACTTCGAGGAGCAATTGAAGCAAAAATTAAATTGGGAGGTTTAATTATGTCGGATATTTTACTAAATACAGTTGACCTATCAAATGGAGAGACATTAGGGTATAGAAAATTTGGTATTGGTAGTAAAATACTAATTTTAGTCCATGGCAATATGTCAACTTCAAAACACTGGGATACAGTTATGGAAAGTATGCCTATAGAATTTACTACATACGCAATAGATATGAGAGGATTTGGAGATTCAACATATAATAACAGAGCAAATTCCTTAAGAGATTTTTCAGAAGACCTTAAGTTATTTGTAGAAATTATGGGTCTTAAGAAATTCTATTTAGCAGGTTGGTCCACTGGTGGCGGTGTGGCTATGTACTTTACTATAGACTACCCTGAATATGTGGAAAAGCTAATATTAGTTGAATCTGTAGGTATTATGGGTTATCCAATGTTCAAGAAAGATGCTTCTGGTCGGCCAATTACAGGTGAGTTCATAAAGACCAAAGCAGAAATTGAAGCGGATCCAGTACAAGTGGTACCTATATTAAATGCATATAAGAATAAAGATAAGACTTTTTTAAGGTTTGTTTGGGATGCATCAATATATGTATCTAAAAAACCATCTGAAGAAAGATACGAGGAATACTTAGATGCCATGCTTACTCAAAGAAATCTAGTAGACATAGATTATTCTTTAATTCACTTTAACATATCTGATAAGCATAATGGGGTGGTAGAAGGTACGGGAGAAGTTCATAAGATTAAGGCCCCTACATTGGTTATTCAAGGAAAAAGTGACCTCATAGTACCTATGGAGATGGGCGTAGGAATAGCTGAGGGCATAGGGGAAAACGCTAAACTAATATTGTTAGATGATGGTGGACATTCACCTATAACAGATGATCTAGATAGGTTTATGAACTTGATATTGACCTTTATGGAGTAGCCAATAAGTTAGATTGTACAAAGTTCGTATTAAACTGAAGATTAAAAATTCAAACAAAATTTTGCGAAAAAGGGGGGGAAATATGGGTAGCCTTTTAGATAACTTTGTAGCTGTTGCTCCCTATATAAATAAACTTACCAATACTGACTTCGCTGTATCAGTATGTGATCTAGAGAAGTGTTTGATTTATGTTCCCAGCAAAAAACAGGATCATAAGGTAAAGCATGGGTCACCACATGTTAAAAATTCAGTATCACATGATTGTATCCTAACTAGAAAAAGGATTGTTAAAAGGGTTGGAAGTGAAGTTTTTGGATTTCCTTATATAGCAATTGCCATTCCAATCATTGAGGAAGATGGCAAGTTATCTGGTACTGTTGGTTTCTTTGAAGCAGTAGATAAACAGGACCTGCTACTTGCCCTAGCAGATAATCTTTATGATACAATGCAGCAAATGGTGTCTATTACTGAGGTTATTTCAGATAACTCATCAAAGCTTAAGGAAGTAGGAGAAAATCTCAACTTCATCACAAATGAATCTTTGAATAGGGTTGGAGATACTGAAAATATACTTGGATTTATAAATACGATTTCAAATAAGACTAATATGCTAGGACTGAACGCCTTCATAGAAGCAGCAAGGATAGGTAAGGAAGGTGAAGGTTTTAAGGTAGTAGCAGAAGAAATTAGAAATCTTGCTAGTGCAACTAATGAATATGTTAAGAATGCAGACCAAATTATAGTTGAGCTTAGAGAATCCACTAGTAAAATTAGTGATAAACTCCAAGATCTTTTAAATATTTCAGCTCATCAGATAGACATTAACAATTATATTAGTAATTTAGTAAAGGAAATAAATGAAAGAGCAGAAAAGCTCAGAGAAAATGCACAACTATTAAGCGAATAATATTTTCATAAGAAGGAGGATTTACAGTGATAAAAAAAGAGGTTAATGTAGGTATTGTGGGAACAGGTATATATATTCCAGAAGGAAGAATGACAGCTAAGGACATTTCCGAAGCTACAAATGGAATTTGGGCAGAGGAAGCAGTTGTTAATAAACTAGGAATTGTAGAAAAGCCAATACCTGGAGAAAATGACGGAACACAGGAGATGGGAGTAAAAGCTGGACTTGATGCGATTAAAAGAACAGGAATAGACCCAAAAGAGATAGATTTAGTTATATGTATGGGAGAGGAATGGAAGGAGTACCCACTAACAACATCAGCTATTTATATACAAGAGAAAATAGGTGCTACAAATGCATGGGGTATAGATGTACAACAAAGATGCTGTACAACAGTGGCAGCAATGAAAATAGCTAAGGATATGATGATTGCTGATGATGATGTCAATACAGTCATGGTTGTAGGTGGATATAGAAACGGTGATTTTGTAGACTATGCAGATAAGGATATGTCCATGATGTACAACCTTTCTGCTGGTGGTGGAGCAATAATACTAAAGAAAAACTACAATAAGAATCTTCTACTTGGTACACATATAATGACTGACGGTACTTTGGCAAGAGATGCAGGAGTCGAATTTGGAGGTACAGAGAAGCCAATTAACTGTGAAAATATAAATGAAGCATATAAATCTCTAAGACTATTTGATGCAAAGCATATGAAGGATAGATTAAATGAGGTTTCAATGAGCAATTGGTACCATTGTATAGATAGAGCCTTTGAGAAATCAGGAATTTCAAAAGAAGAACTAGGTTATCTAGATGTATTGCATTTCAAATATTCACAGCATAAAGGAATGGTTGAGTCCCTAGGTCTAACAGAGGATCAATCAATATATCTATCTAATTATGGACACATGGGCCAAGTTGACCAAATTCTTTCATTACATTTGGCATTAGAGCAAGGAAAGGTTAAGGATGGAACTGTAATATCAATGATAGCTGCAGGAATAGGATATGCATGGGCAGCAAACGTTATCAAATGGGGTGAATAATGAAAATGCACCTAGCCCATGAGAAGGAGCAGGTTCATATCCAGCACAACCTATATACATAATTGAAGAAAGACATAATGCTGCTAGAGCAGTTGGAGAGCGGGGACCAAAGAGAATAGGACTTATCTATACTAAAGAAGACGCGGGATAAGACTTGCTTTTGGGATGTGAAATTAAGCTGAGGACAAAACACCTCAGCTTAAATTTTGGTATAAATAGAAGCAAGGGAATAGAACCTACTTTGCTTTTGATTGTTCTTCGACAAATATCAACATACATGTTAAAATGAAACCATATATATTGAATGAAAGACTAGAAAAAATACTAAACGAATGAGACATAGCAGTAAAAGAGGAGTTAAAAGATAATAATTAATTCTAAAGGGGAGAATTCTCATGGAGCTGACAGTAAGAAAGAAATTAATTATTGGATTTAGTATCTTGATTATTTTGATTTGCCTATTAGGAGGCTTTGGTACTTACTATCTTTCTAGAATGAATAATGATGTTAATATCTTATATGACATGCATCTTAAAGGAATTGAGCATATTAAGGATGCACAGGTAAATCTAATATCTCTTGGTGACGATAGGGGAATGCTATTATTATCTTCAGATGCTATGGGTAAAGAAAGCTCTATCCTTAACATGAGGTCAACATTTGAGAAATTTGAAAAAAACCTACAGGATTTTATGGATACAACTGTACTTGAAGAAGAGAGAGAGATAGTTACTCAAATATTAGAATTATGGGAAGAACTAAGACCTAATGAAGAAATGATTATTGAGATGTCCAGAAGAACTACTAATGATGAAGCTTATCAACAGGCTACTCAAAATCGCC
This sequence comes from Tissierellales bacterium, assembly GCA_041655135.1. Classification (GTDB taxonomy): domain Bacteria; phylum Bacillota; class Clostridia; order Tissierellales; family Proteiniboraceae; genus Proteiniborus. The sequence goes on along the minus strand of JBBAFY010000010.1, from coordinate 15,989 downwards.
TTATAGCTGAACGAATAGAGTTTAGAATTAATACCCTCGTAACTCAAAAAAATGAATTAGCAGAAAAGGCTAATAATGAAAGTGAACTACTGTATAAAAGTGCTTTAGGACTATCAATTACTATAATTATAGTGAGCGTATTAGTTGGAATCATAGTTTCAATATACATATCTAATATAATAGCAAAGCCAATAGCAAAAATGGCAGTAGCTACAAAGAGAATAGCAGAAGGCGACTTATCAGTAGAATCCATAGAAGTAAAAAATAAAGATGAAATAGGAGAATTAGCAAACTCATTTAATGCAATGGTAGAAGGACTAGGAGGAGTAATTAGAAATGTACTGGATGCTTCCCAGCAAGTAGCTGCTTCAAGTCAACAGATTTCTGCATCTTCAGAAGAAACTACTGCTGCATCTCAAGAGATAGCAACCACTATAAATGAGCTAGCCATAGGAGCAAGTAAACAGGCTGAAGATGCTTCTCACACAAGTGTATTGATTCATCAAATGGCTACAAGTATTCAAAGCGTTGCAAATAATGCGAATTCTGTATCCTCATTAAGCATAAATGTTTCAGAAGAAGCCAATGTTGGACTAGGTGAGGCTAGGAAAGCAGTAGGGAAAATCCAAAGGATAAAACTGGTAACAGAAGAATCTGCACAGAATGTAAAGTTATTAGGGGAACAGTCAAGAGAAATTGGGCAAATAGTTGAAGTGATAAAAGGTATCTCTGACCAAACTAACTTGCTATCATTAAACGCAGCTATAGAAGCGGCTAGGGCAGGAGAACAAGGAAGAGGATTTGCCGTAGTAGCAGATGAAGTAAGGAAGTTAGCTGTAGAATCTGCAGCCTCTGCTTTACAAATATCTGAACTCATTAATAATATACAAAATGAAACTAAGCAGGTTGTCAGCACCATGGATAATACTATGCAAGAAGTTCTAGAAGGTGTAGATGCGGTTAATAGTACAGGAAGCTCTTTTGAATTGATTGTTAGTGAAATAAACAATATAACAAGTGAAATTCAGCAAATAAGTGCCTCAGTGCAACAAATTGCAGGAGGCAGTCAATCTGTAGACCAATCTATAGAGAGCATTGCTGCCATTGCTGAGCAAACTGCGGCTTCAAGCGAAGAAGTAAGTGCAGCTTCAGAAGAACAGACAGCAACTATGGAAGAGGTAGCTAACGCATCACAAGACCTAGCAAGATTAGCTGAGGAACTACAAATGAATGTATCAAAATTTAGACTATAGGATTTGAGCCTTTATTCATTGAGAAAGACGCTATAATGAATAGGGGCTTTTTCTATCAAAGCCTTTCTTTTATACTATTCATCCAAATCTCATGAAAGTAGAAACTTCATATATGGTTTTAATTAAAAATAATAACTTTGCCTTCTTATAACAACATAATATATAATGTAAATAATATGGGAGGGGGATATACGTATGGACTTGCAGAAGTTTACTAGCTTCAAAGAAAAAATAGTAAACAATGTATCAAAAGTAATAATAGGTAAGGAAAAAGAAATTGAGCTAATTATAGTGTCCTTTTTATCGGGTGGTCATGTTCTTTTAGAGGATATACCAGGTATGGGGAAGACTATGATGATAAAGACATTTTCAAAAACATTAGACCTGCCATTCAAGAGAATACAATTCACTCCAGACCTATTACCTTCTGATATCACAGGAATTAATTTTTATAATCAAAAAACAGGTGATTTTCAATTTAGAGAAGGTCCATTGTTTTCAAATATAGTACTTACTGATGAAATAAATAGAGCTACACCTAGAACACAGTCATCTCTATTAGAAGCCATGGAAGAAAAGCAAATAACTGCTGATGGAATAACAAGAAAGTTAAATAAGCCTTTTATGGTACTAGCAACTCAAAACCCAGTAGAGTCTTTTGGAACATTTCCACTACCAGAAGCACAGCTAGATAGATTTTTTATGCGTATCAAGCTGGGATATCCCACAAAAGAAGAAGAAAAGGCTATAATTAAAAAGAATATTGGAAACCCATTAGATAATATAGAAGCAATAGTTGATTCTGAGGAATTAAAATACCTATTATCAAATGTGTCTAAGGTTTCCATTCATGATGATGTTATGGACTATTTAGTAAATATAGTAAATGAGACAAGGAACAAAGATAATATTGGAATTGGAGTAAGCCCTAGGGGCTCAATAGCTTTATTTAAGGCATGTCAAGCTTATGCTGCAATTAGTGGAAGAGGATATATAATACCAGAAGATGTAAAGGATATGGCGCCATATGTCTTAAACCATAGAATAATTTCTAGAGGCACAAATGGAATCGAGGATTCATTAGAATTTATTAAGGGGATAGTAGATACAGTAGAAGTTCCCTTAGAAAATATATAGGTATAGCTATGATTTGGTATTTATTAGGGCTAATAGTATTTATTTATTTATTAAATAGATTGACCTTACACTATGGTTTTAGAAATTTAACCTATAGGATGGAAATAAAGAAAGGAACTGCTGAAGTAGGGGAAGAAATAGAAATAACCTCCATAATTGAAAACAAAAAGCCTTTAACAGTTTCGTTTTTAAAGGTGCATGAAAGGTTCCCAAAGGGCTTTAGTAAAATGAGCAATATTTACACTCTTTTTATAATGCCCTATCAAAGAGTGAGAAGAACCTATAAGATATATATAGAGAAAAGAGGGTTTTATTCTATACAGGATGTGCAGCTAGAATTGGGGGACTTTGTTGGATTTAAAACAGAAAAAGAAAATGTTTCTTTGGAAAAAGAGCTAATAGTATTTCCAGTGAGGGCAAAGCTTGAAAACAGCATTGCACCTTTCGGTTCGTTGAATGGTGATGTTTCAGTAAAGAGATGGATATTAGACGACCCACTTATGACCATTGGTATAAGAGAATATACGGGAAACGAACCAGAAAGATTTATTCATTGGCCGTCTTCAGTTAAATATGGGAATCTAATGGTCAAGAATTTTGATTTTACAACTGATAACAGTGTTATTGTAGTTTTAAATGTTGAAACTATGAAGCCTTGCTGGAAGCCTGTAGAAGAAGAATTAATCGAAAAGGTCATATCCATAGGAAGGTCAGTTATGGAAGAGTTTGAAGCCTTGAGAATTCCTTATGGGTTTACTTCTAATGCATATAATGTAGACTCATCTCAGGAAAGGGGTTGTTTTTATCATCCGAGTTTAGGACAGATTCATCTTGATAATCTGCTTAAAACATTAGGTAAGATAGACTATAGATTACCATCTTTTTTTGAAACTACATTGAGGGATGTTAGTAAAAGGCAGGGCAATTATACTACAGTAGTGATCATTACTCCAAGAATATTAGATACATATATAGAGTCAATAAATATGCTGAGTAAGAGCGTAAGTAGAACTGTAGTCATATCTGTGGAGGAAGAGCATCTAGAAAAACTAAATAACAATATTATTAAGTATAGGAGTAAGTAAAATGAAAGAGATAATTTTCATAGAGATAGTATCTATAGCTTCGTTTTTATATTCTGTATTTATGATATTCTTTTCCTTTGCTCCTATTAATGAAATGAGTTTAATGTTTCTTTGGACCATTGCAATTTCTATGTTTTATGCTATGAATTATAGGAAGTCAAGATTATATGACATCAGTATTTTGCTTTTGCTAATACCATTGATATTTTATAATGGGACAACTGCTGTGTTATTCATACTTGTAATTACTATTCTAATATTTCTATATATTAGAAAGTCTTTATCTAATGATAACCATTATTCCTATGTAGACAAAGTGAAGAAGACTTATTTGCTATATATACCATTAGTTTATATAAGATTTATTTTTGATGATTTTTATGAGGCTATGGTTTATGCAATACCCTTTATAATAATCTATTTTCTTTCTTCAATAATACTTGCAAGGACAATCAGACACTTAGATTCCAATATGGGTATGGAGAATATAAGAAGAAGCAACTTAAAAAATTTAATTATGATGGCTGTAATATTTGGAATCACAACATTTGAGAGACTAAGAGCCTCAGCGCTAACCATTATAGAAGAGGTTTTAAACCTCCTATATTATCCTATTTATTTGCTGGGAAGGTTAATAAAAATTCCCTTTGAAGGCATGAAGATAGAAGAGCAAATAGACTATGAAAATTCAGAAAAGATCGTAGAAGACTTTCAAATAGACCAGTTTGAAATCATTGAAGATCTAGGAGAGGAGAAGGTTTGGGATTTTACAATAGCTAAGAGAATACTGGGTTTTATATTGATAGTAGTTGCAGTATATATTATTTATAAGCTAATCATAAATGCGGGAAATAGAAGGTATGAAGGCATAGAATATGTAGAGGAAAGGGAATACATCAGAGATAGCAAGAAAAAGAAAAAGAGGTTTAAAAGAGACAAATATCCAAAGGAGTTAAAGGAGCAAATTAAGTATTTTTATAGAAAATTTCTAGGTAAGCTTATAAGAAAAGATATAGAAATCTTGAAGACAGACTCCACCTTTGAAATCAGTAAAAAGGCAGAGTATATTTTTGAGGATGAAGTTCATAGAATAAGAGAAATTTATATTAATAGTAGATATGGAGAGATTGAGGTAGACAAAAGCTTAGTAGAAGAGATGGAAACCTTATATAAAAAGCTTTAGGGACCCTAAATCAGGGTTCCTTTATGAACAATGCTTTGTTAAAAAATGGATATATCGAATATGCAAAATTTGTATGGTATACTAATAATCTATTCGTCATTGGGACATTATCTACTTCAATGGAAATTGCATTTCACGGAGTTCTTCACAACTTAATAATGGGGGTGGTTGAACTACTAAATCATATAGTCAATAATATAGGAAGTATAATATTTGGCTAGCAGTACTGGGAAACACAAGTGAAGGTATGGAGGCAGTAACCTATCTTATGGTCAACCAGGCTGGACTATGGCTGGTTATGTTTCTTCCCTATGGTTGCTACATACCCCAGAAAGTCAGTGACGGCTCCATTGCATATGAAATGCGAGTTCTTAATCATGGCCATGATGATTTGCTTAATAAGCTGATTTTTCAGCATTTAGGAACATATGACATTGATAAGTCCCAGCTAATACTAAATCTTAAAAGCAAAAAAGAAATTTCGGAAATAGCAAAAGGACTTTCAATAATTTTGATATAGATGACTTCAAGGTTGAGGAACCAAGCATAGAAGAAGTCATAAAGCATATATATGCAAGCTGAATAAAGCTGGCATTATAAGATTTAAGTATTCATTTCCATTATATTTAAAAGAATTCAACAGAAAATAATGTTTATTGTGAAGTTTTAATGAGTATATACTATAATATAGATATATAGATAGGTTAATCTAAAAATAAAAGGGGGAAGAAATATGCCAGTTGGAAAATTATTTGAAAAATCGAGAAAAGAAAAAGAGAGACAAGCTAGAAAAGAAACCGCAAGGAAGGTAGCAGTAGGAACAGCAGTAGGAACGGCTTTGGGTACAGCTTTAGGAACAATTACAGGAATACTATTTGCACCAAAATCAGGTAAGGAAACTAGAGAAGATATTGCACAGAAAACTAAAGAAGCAACAGAAGTAGTAAAAGAAACAATAAAGGACTCCACTCAGGTCATTAAAGAAAAAGGGGAAGAAATCACTAAGAATATTAAGGAAAAAATAGAGGAAAGTAGAATTAAAAAAGAGAATAATGATCATAAATGCTGTGAAGATGATTGCTGTGAAGACGATTGCTGTGAAGATGATTGTCCTGAGGAAGTAGAAGTAGAAGAAGATAATGTTGAGGATAGAGAATAAGAAAGCAATTAAGCAGAAACGAATAGCAGAAACGAATAGCAGAAAAAAGAAGAACAATAGAAAACCAAATTAGGGGGAGATAGACCATGGATGCGACAATTACTGTTAGAGAACTGTTATTGGTAGTAGTGTCTTTAGTAATTATAGGGCTTGGTATACATTTAATGATAGTATTAAGAAACTTAAATGTGCTATTAAAGAAGGTAAAGCAAGTAGTAGATGATAATGAAAAGCCAATAAAAGAAACTATCTTGAATTTACCAGAAATAAGTGAAAATATAAGCGTGGTAAGTGTGAAGTCTAGAAATATTTTAGAAGAAGTTGAACCTATAATACCAGAAATAGCAGATAATATTAATTTTATTACTGAGAACCTTAATGATGGCATGGAAATAGCAGTGAATACAGTGGAAAACGTGGGAGAGAACATTAGCGAAACAATAGAAGCCATAAAAGAGAGCACAGTAGATGCTACTACATATATAAAGCTGGTAGGAGAAGTAGCAAAAGTAATTAAACAAGCCATAACAAGAGATAGGTAGTTTAACTATGAGGCCAACGGATGAGGTTTTTTCCGCTGGCCTTCAATATTAGTAATTTTTTATGGTTCAAATGTAGGCAACAGTAGTGAAGTCATCTTCGTTATTGAAATAACAAATCTCCTATGATATAATTCAGATATCAAGGAAATAGGTGGTATAGTATTTATGAAAATACACTGGAGAATATGGTTAACAAAGGATGAGATTAAAATATTTGGAAAGGGACCAAGGGAGCTTTTACAAAGGACTGAAAAAATGGGATCCTTAAGAAAGGCGGCTATTTCCATGAATATGTCCTATAGTAAAGCTTGGAATCTTATCTCAAATCTAGAAAAAGCATTAGATACTAGAATACTCGACAAAACAATAGGAGGTCTAGACGGAGGCAGCTCTACTCTTACAGAAGAGGGAAAAAGACTAATAAGCAAATACGATGAGCTTGAAAAAAGAATAGAAGAGGCAGTATTTAAAATTTATGAGGAAATATTTTAATTTTTTGTAGTCGTTATATTAATAAAAACATAACGAATAATGTTGAAAATAATCTATGATTATGGAGCAAAATAACTTAAATAGGGGATGTAATATTATGAAAAAAGTGATAGCATTATTATTAATACTTTCATTAGCTTTAGGGATCTATGGATGCTCTAGGGATAAAAGAGATAGCTTTAATCAAGTAGAGCTTACCATTAGTGCAGCTGCTAGCTTAACAGAGGCCTATGGTGAATTAAAAGAGATTTATGAATCAGAAAAAGGTATTAAATTGATATTTAATTTTGCTGCATCAGGAACTCTTCAAAAACAGATAGAAGAGGGGGCAGAGGTAGATGTTTTTGTATCTGCAGGAGTAAAGCAAATGGATGCCCTTGATGAAAAAGACCTATTATTGAAAGATACTAGAAAAGATATATATAGAAATGAATTAGTGCTTTTAGTTCCAGAGGAATATAAGGATACTATAAAGTCTATAAATGATTTAGTAGGCACGGATTTAAAGCTTAGTATAGGCGTGCCAGAGACTGTTCCTGTAGGACAGTACGCAAGGGAAGCACTTGAATACCTAGGAATTTGGGAAGAACTTGAAGCAAATATTGTATACAGTAAGGATGTAAGTCAAGTACTTACATACGTAGAAACAGGTGAAATAGCAGCAGGTATAGTTTATAGTTCAGATTCAGTAAGAGCAAAACAAAGCTATATAGCTGAGATTTTTTCGGAAGAAACACATAAACCAATTATATATCCAGCAGCCGTAGTTGCATCAACTAAATATAAGGAAGCTAGCAAGGAATTTCTTGAATTTTTAAGAACCGATAAAGCGAAGGAACTTTTAGATAAGTATGGATTTAAAATTTATACAGAATAGGTTGAGTTAACATGATACTAAGTCCAATAATAATTTCCATAAGAATTGCAATAGTATCCACAATTTTTACTTTAATAATAGGCGTATTCTTATCTAGAATAATGACTAAATATAATTTTAAAGGTAAAGATATACTGGAAGTTATTGTTCTAATGCCTATGGTACTTCCACCCTCTGTTATAGGATATGGATTACTAATATTAATAGGGAAAAGAGGAATTATTGGAGGACCATTATATGATGTCTTTGGCATAAGATTAATCTTTACTTGGGGGGCAGCTTGTATAGCAGCTATCATAGTTTCACTTCCTTTAATGTATCAAAGCTGTAAAAATGCCTTTTTAGGCATAGACCATTATTACGAAGATGCTGCTATGTCCCTGGGAGCTAACAAAAGGATAGTGTTTTGGAAAATAAGTCTACCCCTTGCCTTACCAGGCATTTTAGGTGGAATTGTTTTAGCCTTTGCTAGGTCCTTAGGTGAGTTTGGAGCTACTCTTATGGTAGCGGGAAACATTCCAGGAAAGACCCAGAACATACCATTAGCGATATATTTTGCCGTTGAAGTAGGAGACACTAAAACTGCCAACATATTATTGGGCATAGTTGTGGTATTTAGCTTTATTGTAGTGTATGGTGTAAACAGATGGATGAAAAAAAAGGGGCTAAAATCGTAGTTTGACACGACTTGCTTTTTAAGATATAATATAATTCTGTTGAACATTTATAATACGCTGGAGAGATGGCCGAGTCTGGCTGAAGGCGCTCGCCTGGAAAGCGGGTAGACGGCTAAACCGTCTCGCGGGTTCGAATCCCGCTTTCTCCGCCAATATAAATTTTGCCGTGCTAGATGGGGAGGTAGCGGTGTCCTGTAACCTGCAATCCGCTATAGCAGGATTGAATTCCCAGCCACGGCATCCTATTGTGAGGTCTGCCCTAAGAAAGTGATGTTGACGATTGGGTCTTGCGCAATGGAAATTCATGAACCCCGCCAGATCCGGAAGGAAGCAGCGGTAAGTGAACACTTCTGTGTGCCGCAGGGGTGCCTAATCTGAGTTAACTACTTAGGTAACGCTTGTAGTAGCATGTCAAAACTGGGTGCACGGCTTTAAAAATATAGACTATGGGATCATAGTCTATATTTTTGTTTAAAATATTATTAAAAGGATTTTGCAGTATTTTGTCGAATTTTTATTAATATCTGCTTATTTTAATTTAAATTTAAGAAATTATACTTTTTTGTCGTTAATATTAAAGGTGTTGAGTCAAAATGTATAATAAATAACAATGAATTGTGGGTGACAGCTATGTTTTTAAGCTCCTATAGAATAAAATTAATTGGTTTATTTAGTATAATAGCTTTGATTCCAATTATTCTGTTTTCTTTTAGTGTTCATAATAGAATAAATACATATATAATTAATGAAAACTTAAAAGCAAAAACAAGTTTTATAACCAATGAGGCTGAAAAGCTAGACATATGGCTAAAGGCTAATGCTGAGAGAGTAAATGATATATCTGCAAGCTATCCCTTTATTGAATCCCTCATGAATGATGATGATGGACACAGAAGAGTGAATGATTATCTGGCTTCACAGGTTAGAACGACTAAAGAAATAACCAATTTGAGGCTAGTTTTAGAAAATGGAAGGGAATTTTCAGCTAGTGGAGTTAGTCTTTATGAGAATCCTAGGGGTAAAGCTGAATATAAAGATGCCATATTTAAGGGCGAATTAGTATGGACAATGCAGGAAGAAAATGCAGATTTTCCTGAGACAATTACAGCTTCTGTTCCTCTGCTTAACACAAATAGTCAAGTGGAAGGCGTGTTATTAGTAGATTTTAGTATAGCTAATATATTAAATAAGATTAGAGAGATAAGTAGTGAAGATAGATACATAAGCTATGCGGTAACCAAGCAAGGACATATATTAGAAGTATTTGGAAGAGAGAGCGTAGACTCAGATGATTCTAGTCAAGACTATGAAGGAAAAATATCGGCACTGGTATCAAAAACAATGCACACATATGTGGAAAAAGGAAGTGTAGCACTAGATAAAGAACATATGGTATTTTACTCGACTGTACCCTCAATTCAATGGAGGATATTAACATTAGTACCTAGACAGGTGATTTTTGATAGCCTAACTGTACTAATCAAAAATATAGTAGTAATAACAGCCATAAGCTTATTGTTTTTAGTGGTGCTAGCCATGCTGTTTTCCAGAGTCTTTTCTGAACCACTGGTTAAACTAAAAAAAGGTGCTTTGGAAATAAAGCAGGGTAATTATGACTATAATTTTGATATAAAAAAAGAAGATGAATTTGGGCAGGTGGCAATAGCCTTTAATGACATGGCACAAAAACTAAAAGAATCATATGAGGATTCAAATGATAAGAATACTATGCTAATGGAAGCCAATGTACAATTACAGGAGATATATATAGAATTAGAAGCGTCTTATGGACAGCTAAAAGCAACTACTGATCAGCTTAATGAATCAGAACAAAAATTTAGAGTTCTTTTAGGAAACCTAGATGATTTAGTATTGATTGTGGATAAAGACCTTAAGATCGTGTTTACAAATGACCAAGTTGAATCAGTATTAAAGGTAGGAAAAGAACATTTTTTAGGAAGAAGTTTAAGAACCCTTGTAAATTATGCTGATAAAGAAGGGAAGGAATTACTAAATGATGTCAAAACACTTGATTTTAAAAATAGAGAAATTAGAATCACTAATAAATATAAAGATGATATAATAATTGAGATTAGTTCAAAAAGAGTTTATGAAGGCAATGAACTTATTGCCATTCATGGAATTGTAAGAGATATTACAGAAAGAAGAAACTTAGAGGAAAGTATAATTAAAAGGAATGAAGAGTTAATTGTTATAAATAGGATTAGTAGGGCGTTAACTTCTGCTATGAATATAGATACTCTGATGCAAGGGGCAGTAGATGGTATTATTAGACTCATGGATATATCCTTGTGCACCATAAGAACATTGGAGGATGAGAAACTGATACTTAAAGCATACGGGGGAGACATCTCAAATTTAGTAGTTACAGAGGTTATGCCAGTAGATGCAGATAAAATAGGAGAAGTAGCTAAAACAGGGAAAACACAAGTCTTTGAATTGAAGAAAAACTATGAAAAGAGTATTTTTTCAGAGAAGCTAGTAGATTCAGGGGAAATAGGGTACTTTAGCGTAATTCCAATTAAAGTAAGAGGTAGAACTCTAGGCATAATGACAATAGGTAGTAAGAAGAAACTCAATAAAGGTGAATTTAACGTTTTAGCCTCAATCAGTAATCAAGTATCCTTGATTACTGAAAATATTGGTCTCTACCAAGGGCTAAAGACCAATTACCTAAAAACTATAGAAACCCTTGCTGCAGCCATAGAGGCAAAGGATGAGTATACAGAAGGACACTCTAATAGAGTAGCAAGATATTGTCTTGAAATAGCTAAATACATGGGTATGCCTAGAAGATTCTGCGAGGAAATTGAGGTGGCAGGTATACTTCATGATGTAGGGAAAATAGGAATAAAGGATGGGGTCCTTTCAAAACCAGGAAGGCTAACTGAGAGAGAATATGAAGCCATAAGAAAACATCCAATTATAGGTAGCAAGATACTTGAAAGTGTGGGCTTTTCAGAAAGTATAATGAATGGAATTAAGTTTCACCATAAGAGATATGATTTAAAGGGATATCCTCAAGAGATTTATATTGAAGAGCTTCCTTTAGAAGCAGCCATTATAGGTGTAGCAGATGCTTTTGATGCAATGACAACAAGTAGGGCATATAGAAATGCTATTACTATAGAAGAAGCCATTGAGGAACTTATTAAAAATAAAGGAACACAATTTAATCCCTATATTGTTGACATAATGGTGGATGTATATAAGAAAAAAAAGATGGTAATTGAGTCTATAATGCAAATTAATACAACAATTGAAAGTACTAGTCTAGCCTAATGGCTAGACTTTTATTTTATCTTATATTATTATTGATGATATTAATAAATAATTAAATGAATTTTTAAATGAGCCATCTTTAGTGTCTTCAGTTTTTCAAAGAAGTGCAGTTGGATTTTACATGAGTAAGGATAAGATAATTACCAGCAACACCAGAAAAAGTATTGATGGCATTATTAGAAAAGCAAAATAATATGGAATTTGATATTAACCGGTGTATTTAGCCTTAGGTTAGATACATCGTTTTTTGTATTTACTAAAAGAACCTTCACTATGACATGAAGTTTTGATATAATATACTTATTAAACACGTGAAGGTGATTAGATGGCTTATCAAGCTTTATACAGGAAATTTAGACCCAAGACCTTTGACGACGTCATGGGACAAGAGCACATAACTACAACACTAAAAAACCAAATAAAAAATAATAATATAGCTCATGCCTACTTATTTTCAGGAACTCGTGGAACAGGGAAGACCTCTACAGCAAAGGTATTTGCAAAGGCTGTAAATTGCACAAATAGCCATGATGGAAACCCATGTAATGAGTGTGAGGCATGTAGGGGGATATTAGACGAAACCATAATGGATGTCATAGAAATGGATGCTGCTTCTAATACTAGTGTAGAAGATATCAGAGAACTTAGAGAAAAGGCAAAGTACCCTCCAACTAAGTGCAGATATAAGGTTTACATTATAGATGAGGTTCATATGATATCAAAGGGTGCTTCTAATGCACTCTTAAAAATATTAGAGGAGCCACCAAAGCATTTGATATTTATACTAGCCACAACAGAACCTCAAAGACTGCCTGCTACAATACTATCAAGATGCCAAAGGTTTGATTTTAAGAGAATAACCGTAAAAGATATCATAGAAAACATGGAGAATATTCTAAAAGACATAGACATAAAGGTAGATCCAAAGGGCTTAAGTTTAATAGCTAGGAATTCTGATGGGGCAATGAGAGATGCTCTTAGTCTTTTAGATCAATGTCTTTCATTTTCCGGAAAGGAAATGACATATGATTATATTCTTTCCATACTTGGTGTAGTAAATAATGATATAATATATGAGATTGCAAATGGTATAATTGAAAAAAGTGCTGATAAAGCTCTTAAGCTTATAGAAGATATAGTTCAAAATGGAAAGGATATAAACCAGTTTATAAAAGATTTGATACTTCATTTTAGAAATCTGATGGTTTTAAAGGTATCCCATAATACAGAAAACTCACTTGACGAAACAGTTGAGACTATTGAAAGCTTAAAGAAGCAGGCTGAAAAAATAGACGTAAATAGTATTATAAGGATATTAAGAATACTATCAGATGCAGAGACTCAATGTAAATGGTCATCTCAGCCTAGAGTAATACTTGAAGTTAGTATCATTACAATGTTAAATCAGTCCATAAATAAAGAACTTGAAAGCTTAGAAAAAAGGCTGGTAAAGCTAGAGGAAAAGCTTGAAGATGGAGCTATAATAAAAAGAACAGATACCCAAAAACAATATACTTCAAGTTCTCCTACTAAAGCTATGATAAAAGAGAAGGTAGAAGAAAAGCAAGAGAATATATCAAGTGATATTAAAGAAAGCATAAATAAAACAGGAACTGATATTGATATCAATTACATTAAAGCGGATTGGAAGGATATCTTAAAAGATATTAAGACCACTAGAATTGGATTGCATGCATTTATTATGGAAGGCTATCCATTAGGCTATAAAAATGATGTATTGACAATAGCATTTGATGATGGGTTCAGATTTCATAAGGAAGCTATCGAAAAAAGCGAAAATAAAGAGCTTGTTCAACAAATTATAAACAAATACCTAAATGCAAACTTAGAAGTCAAATTTGTGATGGCTGATGATATTGTAAATGTAGATGAAGAAAATCAAGAAAAGGAAGAAGACAAAGAATTAGTTCAGAAGGTTGTTGATGTTTTTGGAAAAGAATTAGTAGAAATTGAAGAATAATAAGGAGGTTTTTTATAATGGCAAAAGGTGGATTTCCAGGAATGGGTAACATGGGCAATATGATGAAGCAGGTTCAAAAAATGCAGAAGCAAATGGCAGATTTACAGAATGAACTCAACGAAAGAGAAGTAGAGGCAAGCGCAGGTGGCGGAGCTATAACTGTAAAGGTTAATGGTAAAAAAGAAATACTAGCTGTGACCATAGATAAGGATGTAGTAGATCCTGATGATGTTGAAATGCTTCAAGACTTAATATTAGCTGCAACAAATGAAGCGCTGAGGACTGCTGATGATATGGTAAGCAGAGAAATGCAAAAAATAACTGGAGGAATGAACATACCAGGGATGTTTTAAGTGTTTCAATATATAAGTTTTTGAAAGACCACTGAAAAATGTATTTTCTAACCTTTTATTTTGAAAGGTAGTGGAAGAATCTTGTGTTTTCAGTGGTCTCATTTTTTATGGTTTTTGCTTACTGAAATCAACTTAAGTGAAAGGATGAGATAGATGGAGTATTTTGCACCTCCTTTGGCAAGTCTTATAGAAGAATTCTCCAAACTACCTGGCATAGGAAGAAAAACAGCTCAAAGACTTGCTTTTCATGTGTTAAACATGAATGTCAATGATGTAAATGTGCTTGCCAATTCAATAGTAAATGCAAAGAGAAATATTAAGTATTGCAGCATATGCAGTAATCTTACAGATACAGATCCCTGCTCTATTTGTGGTAGCACTAAGAGAGATCAGACTACCATATGTGTTGTAGAAGAACCAAGGGATGTCATAGCAATAGAAAGAACAAGAGAATTTTATGGATTATATCACGTTCTTCATGGAAGCATTTCTCCAATGGAGGGTATAGGTCCTGAAGATATAAAAATAAAAGAGCTTCTAAAAAGGATTGGGGGGTTAGATGTTGCAGAGGTAATACTAGCTACAAATCCTACCATAGAGGGAGAGGCTACAGCTATGTACATATCTAAGCTCTTAAAACCCCTAGGCATAAAAACTACAAGAATAGCTCATGGTATACCAGTAGGTGGAGACCTAGAATATGCCGATGAAGTGACTATTTCAAAGGCTTTAGAGGGGAGAAGGGAGATATAGGCTTATTAAATAAACAAGTCTTCTTGCTCTTGTTCAATTTATTTTATATTTTGGGGGAATGGATACTATGGACAATTTATTAATGGGATTAGGGCTCAGCTCATCTACTGGGTACAAGCCATTTATACCCTTATTAGTTATCAGTATTGCTTCACGATTGGGTTTTATAGAATTGGTTCAACATGAAGAATGGCTTGGATCTTTTTTATTTATCGGTATACTAATACTTCTTTCAATATTAGATTTATTGAGTACATCAATACCTTTCATAGGAAGGTTATTTGATATTCTAGGTGTACCAGTTACACTGGTATGTGGATACCTGGCAATAACCTCATTAGTAGGGAATACAGCTGAAAGCAATGCTATTATGACAAATCTAATAGGTATTTTTGTAGGAAGTGGCAGCGCTGGAGTTGTTAAGACTTCTTCTATAGTAACTAACCTCTTAAGTGATACTGTGACACTAGGGGTATCTGGGCCTTTGAACTCTATTAAGGATTCACTGAAAGCTTTTTTTGTTTCTGTTGTCGCAATAGTAGCACCTATAATAGTATGTTTTTTATTAGTCTTATTTGCCTTTATGACTTATAAGGGATTAAAAAAGTTAAAAGAGCTAAGGAAAAGAAAAAACCTTAGTACAAGCTAATATCAGAATATCCATAAGAGTTAATACGTTCATAGAGATATTGTAAAAAATAGTTAATCATGATATGTTAATACTAGTTTAGATGATTGGAGGGTTGTTAAAGCATTTCGCTCAACCCTAGAAGAAGTTTCCGAAGCTGATGTTATAGTTCATGTAGTTGACTACTCGAATCCAAACTATATACATCAGATAGAAGTCACTAATGAAACCCTCAAAGAATTAGGTGTAAGCCATGTTCCTGTTATTTATGCTTACAATAAAATAGATTTAGTAGAAGATAATATACCAAGAATAGAAGAAGACCGTGTATATATTTCCGCTAAGTAGAAGGGCGGAATAGATAAGCTGGTTTACGCTATCGGGCAAAGTGCCTTTCCAGTCTACATTGACTGTGAGATGCTTATACCCTATGATAAAGGAAATATAGTATCTTATTTAAATGACAATGCAAATATTTTATCCACTAAGTATCTGGAAGATGGATCATTTATATCACTAGAATGTAAAGAGTCAGATTTTGAAAAATTTAAGCAATATAGATTTTA
>JBBAFY010000009.1:0-53607 GCA_041655135.1 Tissierellales bacterium | reverse complement strand
CATATGGTGCATCTTTTCTACCCATTGCCGAGATCACTGCTACAACCTTATATCCTGCTTTAACTTTTTCTATTATCCTTTCTGTTACTTCTCTTCTATTTTTTTCATTAGCAACTGATGTTCCACCAAATTTTTGTATAATTACATTCATACTTTCACCTCTTATGCATATAAATTGATGCACAATTTTATCTATTGTTTATTATATGTCTATACATTAAAAATGTGATGTTACACCGTATATATTCTTCTATTCATATTACCTTCATCTAGTTCTATAATAATCATGTCATTTCCTATTTTTCTTATAGATGACCAAGGAATTTCAATTCCATTTCTGTCATTGAAACTAAAAATTTTTATTTGGCTTTTTCTATCAGGGACTAACAAAGCTAATATTTTACCGCTCTTTTCATCAATTAATAAATCTGAATCTGCAATAACTCCTAATCTACCCCCATCATTTAAGTTAACTATTTCCTTTCCACCTAATTCACTTAAGCGCACAGAGGAATCCTCCTTTCTAATTATTATTTTATGTATATGCTTATATAATATGAAATATATTATTGTTTATGTTTTATCATTTTTGATAAGATTTATTATGATGATGTTATTAAAAAAAAGATTGCTATTTGAAAAGCAATCTTTCTAATTTTTGATCTATTTCTTTTTCTTTACCAAAATTACCTACATAAGCAATATTAAACTTTTTAGTATCAAATACTTTGTTTACTACATTAACAATATCTTCTAATTCTATTTTATCTATTTTTAAAGCTATCTCTTCAGGAGAGATTATCTTATTAAATAGAAGTTCTGATTTTCCTATCGATGTCATACGGCTAGCTGTACTTTCTAGACCTAAAATATAGTTGCCTTTTAACTGTTCCTTTGATCTAAACAATTCATCTTCTGTTAAATAATCTCTTTTCATAAGGTCAATATTTTCCATAATTATATCTATTACATCTATAAAATTATCAGGGTTCAATCCAGCATAAATAGTAAAAATTCCTGTATCCTTATATGAGGATGGATAAGAGTATATCGAATAAACTAAACCTTTATCTTCTCTTATATCTTGAAAAAGTCGAGAACTCATACTACCACCAAAAATATTATTCATTATAAGTAATGCATATAAATCATCTTGACCCTGAGAAATACCTTGTGTTCCTATACAAAAATGTAATTGTTCAATATCTTTTTTCTTCCTAGATATATTATGATAAATTGTAGGCTTTTCATAATCTTCATAAACTTTATTCTTTACCTTCCAATCTAAAAATCGGTTTTCAATTAATTTAATTGTTTCATTAAAATCAAAATTACCTGCTATTGATATAACAGCATTTGAAGGTATATAGTAGCTTTCGAAATAGTTGATTATTTCTTCTCTAGTTATTTTTTCTAAAGATTCCTTACTCCCTAAAATTGGCAAAGAAAGCGAATTCTTATTGAATATTGTTTGAGATAATAAATCATGTACTAAATCTTCTGGTGAGTCTTCATACATCTTTATTTCTTCATAAATAACAGATTTTTCCTTTATTATTTCATCCTTGTCAAATAGAGAATTGAATAGCATATCTGATAATACATCAATTGCCACATTAATATGACTATCTAATACCTTAGTATAATAACAAGTACATTCCTTACTAGTAAATGCATTTATTTGCCCACCAATATTATCAATACTTTCTGCTATTTCCTTTGCGCTTCTGTTTATTGTGCCCTTAAACAACATATGCTCAATAAAATGAGATACTCCATTGTTCGAATTATTTTCTTTTCTAGAACCTACCTCAAACCAAATCCCTATAGATACAGATTTGACGTATGGAATATGTTCTGTAACTATACGAAGTCCATTATCTAATGTAATTTTTTTGTACATATATTCCTCCTAAGCGATTTTTACTACGATTTTATTATAGTTATGTCCTTTAGATCCAAAATACCATTATTATTTTATTATATCACTTATTGAACCTATTTTGTATCCTTCATTCGTAAGATTTTGTATTATTACAGGTAAGGCTTTAAGAGTTTCCTCCTTAGGGTGCATTAAAACAATTGCAGAATTATGATGTTTTCCCACTACTCTACTTATGATCTTATCTCTTGTACTATCCTTTCTCCAATCAATAGTGTCTATACTCCACATTATTAGCTTATATCCTAAGTCATTGGCTGCTTTTATAGTTTCATTATTAAATGCCCCAGATGGTGGAGCAAAATACAGGGATTTTATTCCAAGTGTTTCACTTATAATTTGGTCTGCTTTATGTATTTCTTTTCTATTGTCTTCATAATTAAGTGTATTATAATCCCTATGAAAATAACCATGGTTTCCAATCTCATGTCCACTATCATACATCATTTTTAGCATTTCAGGATTTTTTTCTGCCCATTTACCAGTGACAAAAAAAGTGATCTTTATTCCATTTTCTCCAAAAATGTCTATCATACTTGGTATATACTCATTTCCCCAGTCTACATTGCATGCAAAAGCAATTACTTTCTCATCAGTATTACCTTTGTAGTATACATCATCATTATTGAAGGAATCTTTAGTTTTTTTAGATAAATTAAAACTCAAAAGAACTATTATAGCTAAAATTATTGCCAATACTGTTAATACTATAAGCATAGTTCTAAATCTTATATAGAATATTTTCATAAACTCCCTCCTGTTTTTATTCAATATACTATATAAGTATTCTAAGATTAATAAAATATAATTAGAAAAGGATCTATGTTAATAAAGATTAGAAAAGTTTTTATTATAACTTAGTGATGAGAAGTTCTTTTAACTAAACTCTAAGTAAAATTTCCTAATCCGTCATAAAAAAAGGACATAAACCTTTTGGCTCATGTCCTTATTTATTTTCACCTTCGTTTTTTTCATCATTCGGTAGAGCATCTTTTCTTGATAGATTTACTCTGCCTTGGTTATCAATTTCTGTTACCTTAACTAATATTTCATCTCCAATAGATAAAACATCTTCTACTTTATTTATTCTTTCCTTTGCTATGTTTGATATATGAACTAGACCTTCTTTACCATTTAGAACATCTACAAATGCACCAAAAGCCATTATTCTAGTTACTTTACCAATATAGATCTTACCTACTTCTATCTCTTCAATAATTTTTTCTATCATACCCATAGCTTTTTTCCCATATTCTATATTATCAGCTGCAATTATTACTTTTCCGTCATCCTTTATGTCAATTTTAACTCCAGTTTCATCAATAATCTTATTAATCACCTTTCCACCGGGACCAATAATATCTCTGATTTTATCTGGATTTACAGACATCGTAAGAATTCTAGGAGCATATGGAGATAATTCTTCTTTTGGTTGTGAAATAACTTCATTCATCTTGTTTAGAATAAATAATCTTCCTACTCTTGCTCTTTCTAAAGCATTTTTTAGAATTTCTCTATCAATACCCGCAATCTTTATATCCATTTGTATTGCAGTTATACCATGTTCTGTTCCAGCAACCTTAAAATCCATATCTCCTAAAAAGTCTTCCATTCCTTGGATATCAGTCAAGATTGCTACTTTACTATCAGATTTTATCAGTCCCATTGCTATACCTGCAACTGAACCAGTTATTGGCACTCCTGCATCTAAAAGGGCTAAAGTACTTCCACAAACGCTAGCTTGTGAAGTAGAACCATTTGAGCTTACTACTTCTGAAACTAACCTAATAGTGTAAGGGAATTCATCTACACTTGGAATGACTGGTACTAGAGCTCTTTCAGCCAGGGCACCGTGACCAATTTCTCTTCTACCAGGTCCTCTTAAGAATCTTGTTTCTCCAACACTGTAAGGCGGGAAATTATAATGATGCATGTACCTTTTTTCTTCTTCTTCACCAAGTCCATCAATAATTTGAGCATCCCCAGCTGCACCTAGAGTTGCAACAGTTAAAACTTGTGTCTGCCCTCTAGTAAATAGCCCTGAGCCATGTGTTCTTGGTAGAATTCCTGTTTCACTCGTAATCTTTCTTATTTCGTCAGCATGTCTATTATCAGGTCGAATTCCTTCCTCTAAAATAAGATTTCTAACCTCTTCTTTAACAATATTATAAAGGATTTCTTCTAGATCGCTTGAATTCTCAGGATATTTTTCAATGAAGTAATCAAATGTTTCTTTTTTCACATTATCAATTTTTTCTTGTCTTTCTTGTTTGTCTTTAGTTTTTATAGCATTTAACATTCTTTCTCTAGAATAAGCAAATACTTCTTCTTCTATTTCTTTATCAGCATGAAAAGCCTTATATTCTCTTTTAGGCTTACCAACTTCATCTTTTATTTCATTTATAAATCGACAAATTTCTTTTATTTCTTCGTGCCCAGTCATTATTGCATCTAACATTACAGTTTCATCAATTTCATTAGCTCCAGCTTCTACCATCATTACTGCATCTTCTGTTCCAGCAACAATTAAACTTAGTAAAGATTTTTTTCTTTGTTCACAAGTAGGATTAATTATAAACTTATTATCAATCAAACCTACTTCTACAGAACCTGTAGGTCCGTTAAAAGGTATATCTGATATTGTAATAGCAATAGAAGCACCTATCATTGCTACAATATCGGGTGTACAATCTTGATCAACTGATAAAACTGTAGCAATTACTTGTACATCATTCCTAAAATCCTTAGGGAATAGTGGTCTAATTGGCCTATCTATAAGTCTTGATGTTAAGATAGCTTTCTCACTAGGTCTACCCTCCCTTTTAATAAATCCACCGGGTATTTTTCCTGCTGCATATAATTTTTCTTCATAATCAACACTCAGTGGGAAAAAATCATGCCTTCTCTAGGTTCTTTCGATGCTGTGGCTGTAGCTAATACAACAGTATCTCCATATCTTATTAGACAAGAACCGCCTGCCTGTTCAGCCACTTTACCAGTTGTAACTGTAAGCTTCCTTCCACTTAATCTACTTTCAAAAGTTCTTTCCATGTTCTACCTCCTTCTGTATGTATACCTTATTATACACTAATTATTATTACCTCGAAAGCATAAAAAAAACAAAGTATTGTATAAATTAATAGAGCGGGTACCCCCGCTCTTATTAACGTCTTAAACCTAATTTTTCTATAAGACTACGATATCTTTGAATGTCAGTTTTCTCTAAGTAATTTTGTAATCCTCTTCTTTGACCTACCATTTTCAATAAACCTCTTCTTGAATGATGGTCTTTTTTATGAGTTTTTAAATGCTCATTAAGCTTATTAATTCTGTGTGTCAAAATTGCAATTTGAACTTCTGGTGAACCTGTATCACCATCATGTACTTTATACTCTTCAATTATTCTTGTTTTTTCTTCCTTACTTAAATTCATTTTTTTCCTCCTTAATATGTGTTACACCAAAGGCCAAGTATACGGTCGAGGTTTCTGTAAACTTAGCTTAAGGTATTGTCAATCTTCATTGTATCATAACAAATATGTCTTGTAAATATATATTTGCTCTCAAGCACATTTCTTGCTCATTATATTGTTCATTGATTTCACTTTATTACATCAGTTTCTTTAATCTCTTTAATATCTTTCATAACTTGTTTTATTAGTTCATCCTTATCAGAAAATTTCTCCTCTTTTCTAATAAAGTCTATTAGTTGAATCTCAACTTTTTCACCGTAAATAGCTTCATTAAAATCAATTATATGGGTTTCTATGCTAAAGCCAACATCGTCAAATGTAGGATTATTTCCTATGTTTGTAACACTCAAGTATTTATTATGGTTTACAATAATAAAGGTTTTATATACACCATATTTAGGTATTTGATAATTTGTATCCATGTCTAAATTAGCTGTAGCAAAACCTAATCCGCTACCTCTACCTTTACCTTTTACAATAGTGCCTTTAATAGTGAAAGGTCTTCCAAGTAAATAATTAGCTTCCTGTATATTTCCCTCTTTGATAAACTCTCTAATACTTGAACTGCTTATAATCTTGTTATTCTTTGCAATAGGTTCTATAATCATAACTTCAAAACCAAATTCTTTACCAGCTTCTATTAAAAATTCCCCATCACCTTTGGCCTTATAACCAAATCTAAAGTCAAAACCGATTACAATAAATTTTGCTTTTAGTCTTTCAACAAGTATATTTTTTATGAATTCATAGGGTGTCATATGCATAATTTCTTCTGTGAAATCAACAAAATATAGTAAATCTAATCCCAATTCATCTAATAGCTTAATCTTCTGCTCGTTGCTCATAAGAAGATTATTTGTTTTGTTGGTTTTAAATCTCACTAAAGATTCATTATTAAAAGTAAAAACTGATTTTTTTAAATCCCTCTCATCAGCTATTGTCATCATTTCTTCTATTAGAAAAAGATGACCTAAATGCAAGCCATCAAAGTTTCCTAGAGCTACAGCTGTGTTTCCATTGATATTTGATTTGACGTTTATACCATTATCTAGTAGGATTTCCATTGTTATCACCTTTATATAAAAACTTTATCCATTTTCAAAATTATTTTATCATTCAATCTTTCAATTAGACCCATCCCCATAAATACATCATCACAATATACCCTTACTCCTCTTTCAAGGCTCTTGATATCAATTTCATAGGAACAGTCACTAAGTTCTACTTTCCCACCATTCTTAAGGACACTAAAGAAACTATTTTGAAATTTAATAGGCATATAGTGCTTAACTGCACTATCCATAGGAATCATAATTTTTTCTATATTACCATTTAGAGCATATTCTTCTACTTCCTCAATTGTGTAAGAATTTTCTAAACTAAAATCTCCTACTTTTGTTCTTAACAAAAAAGTCATACAGCCAAGATTTCCAAGACTTTTCCCAATATCGTTACATAGTGTTCTTATGTAAGTACCTTTTGAACATTCTACATCGAAAAGAATTCTATTATTATTATAGTTTTTTACTATTTTAATACTATGAATTCCTATTTCCCTAGGTTTTCTCTCTACAACCTTTCCTTCTCTAGCTAATTCGTAGAGTTTTTTACCATTGTGTTTTAATGCAGAATACATTGGAGGAGTCTGCAAAATTTTTCCTACAAATTCATTAAATGCTTCCTCAATTTTTTCTGATGAGATGTTTAGTACATCCTTTTTATTGATAATCACTCCATATTTATCCTGGGTATCAGTCTCATAGCCAAGAGTTAGCTCAGCTCTATAGACCTTAGTAAAGTCGTCAAAATACTGTACTACTCTAGTAGCTTTACCAATACAAATAGGTAGCACGCCAGCTGCATTTGGATCTAAAGTACCAGTGTGCCCTACCCGCTTAATATTGAGCCTTTTTCTGATAAAGTTCACAACATCGTGAGATGTCATGCCTGGTGGTTTTAATACATTTATAATTCCGTTCATATTATCACCCTAGTGTTCTTTTTATTTCGTTTAATATTTGTATTTTTCCTTCTTCTATACTAGAATAAAGTGTACAACCTGAAGCCTTAATATGCCCACCACCATTAAACTTTTTAGCAATTTTTGATACATCAACATAATTCTTAGATCTAAGACCAACTTTCACTACATTGTCTTCTATCTCCTTAAATATGCAGGCAACTTCCACACCCTCGATATCCCTAATAAAGTCTATTATAGTATCCGCATCATTTATGGTAGCATTAGATCTTTTTATCATTTCTCTGGTTACAATCACTGAGGCTAATTTCCCATCCTGAAATAATTCTAATGTATTAAGGCTATCAATAAGTAAATTGGTTTTATAAATGCTCCTGCTCTGATACAAATTAATATTAATGAGGTTAATATCAATGCCTAAATTTAATAGCTTTGACGCTATAAAGTGTGTGTCAGGGGTAGTATTATCGTACTTAAAGCTCCCTGTATCAGAAGATATTGCTACATAAAGAGATGTTGCTATATCTTTATTAAGTTTCACATTCATAAATTCTAGAATTTCATATATTATTTCTCCAGTTGAACTAGAATCAGGATTAATGATGTTTATATGACCAAACCTACTATTAGTTACATGATGATCTATATTAATAATAAAATCTAAAGATTCTAAGGACGCTTTGTTTATGCCTATGCGCCCTAAATCCCCACAATCTAAAGCTATCAACACATCTATTTTTGTAGATATAATCTCTCTTTGAATCAAATCTAGGCCTGGCAAAAATAGCAGATTTTTAGGTATCTCATCAGGTATTAACAATGTAATATTGCTATAACCTTTGTTAATTAAAGCTAATCCTAAAGCTAAAACAGAACCAATACTATCCCCATCAGGATTAATATGTGAGGTAATACAGATATTATGGTCTTGATTAATTGCAGAGAGTACTTCTTTTAAAAGCGTTTCTCTCTCATTACTCATCATCCATACTACCTTTATTATCTACACTTATATCATCGCTATCTTTGATTTCATTCAGTATTTTTGAGATTTTAAAACCATGTTCAATTGACTTATCAAGATAAAATAGTGGCTCTGGTGTATATCTTAAATTTAGGTTTTTTCCAATTTCTTTTCTTATAAAACCTTTCCCACTTTCTAAACCTTTTAAAGTTTCTTCTTTATCAAATTGATTACCTAATACGCTAATAAAAATTTTCGCATATCTTAGATCCCGAGTTACTTCTACTTCTGTAATACTTGTCATTGTAGAAATCCTAGGATCCTTTAATTCAGTCATTATGGCATTACTCACTATTCTTTTTATTTCTTCTGAAATCCTTCCTAATCGTTTTAAACTCATAGAAGTCACCTATCCTTTTTCCCTTTATGCTTTATAATTAACTTTATCTTTTAATTTCTTCTAAAGTATATGCTTCTATTACATCGCCCTCTTTTAAGTCATTATACCCTTCAATACCTAATCCACCTTCATATCCAGTAGCAATCTCTCTCACATCGTCTTTAAATCTCTTTAAAGAAGAAATTGTTCCTTCATAAATCACTATATTGTCCCTCAGAAGTCTAATTTTGGCATTCCTTAATACTTTTCCTTGTTGTATATATATACCTGCCACCATTCCAGCATTTGGCACCTTAAATGTAGCTCTTATTTCAGCTCTACCAAGGACAACTTCGCGGTATTCTGGTGCAAGCATACCTTTAATTGCAGCTTCTATATCTTCAATAGCATTATATATTACCCTATATGTCCTTACATCTACATTTTCTCTGTTTGCAAGATCCATGGCTGAATTGGTAGGTCTTACATTAAATCCAATAACTATGGCGTTTGAAGCAGAAGCTAGCATTATATCAGTTTCAGTTATAGCTCCAACTCCTCCATGAATTGGATTTACCTTGACCTCTTCAATACTCAATTTCTCTAAAGATTGCTTTACAGCTTCTATAGATCCCCTTACGTCAGCCTTTATAATGATATTTAAATCCTTTACCTCACCTTGTTTAATTCTTTCAAATAAATCGTCTAAAGAAACCTTTTGATTAACCTTTAGCTGTTGACTTCTAATTGAATCTCTTCTTCGTTCAGCAATTTCTCTTGCCTTTTTATCATCGTCTACTACATACAACTGCTCTCCTGCCTCTGGTACTTCAGATAAGCCAAGTATTTCTACAGGCATAGATGTGCCTACTTTTTTCACTCTTTTTCCTTTGTCATCAATCATAGCTCTAACTTTTCCATAGGATACCCCAGAAACTACTGAATCTCCAACGTTAAGAGTTCCTTTCTGAACTAATACAGTTGCAACTGGACCTCTGCCCTTATCTAAATTGGCTTCTATAATGGTTCCCATTGCATTTCTATTTGGGTTAGCCTTTAATTCTTGCATTTCAGCTACTAATAATATCATCTCTAATAATTCATCTATGCCAGTTCTCTTTAATGCAGATACTGGAACAAAAATAGTATCTCCACCCCAATCTTCAGGCACTAACCCATGTTCTGTCAACTCCTGCTTAACTCTATCTGGATTAGCTTCTTCTTTATCAGTTTTATTAACCGCAATTATTATAGGAACATTAGCCGCTTTAGCATGATTCAAAGCTTCTACGGTTTGTGGCATTACACCGTCATCTGCTGCAACTACTAGAATCGCAATGTCTGTTATTTGTGCTCCTCTTGCTCTCATAGATGTGAATGCCTCATGACCAGGTGTATCTAGAAAAACTACTTTCTTATTACTTATTGTCACTGTTGAAGCACCAATGTGCTGTGTTATGCCTCCAGCTTCCTTTTGAGTAACATGTGTTTCTCTTATTGCATCAAGTAAAGAAGTTTTTCCATGATCAACATGTCCCATAACCGTTACAACGGGTGGTCTTGGCTTTAAACTTTCTATAGGATCCTCAATATCTAAATATTCATGTATAATATTATCTGCTTCTTCTGTTTGATCCACTAGTTTTAACTCACAACTAAAATCTGCAGCTATTATACTTGCAACATCAAAATCAATTTCTTGGTTTATACCTGCCATAACACCTAGAGCAATTAACTTTGAAATTAATTGATTTGACTTCACACCTAGTTTTTCAGCTAAATCTTTAACAATAATTTTATTATCTATCTCGATGGTTTTCTGCTCGTGATTGATTAAAACATTACTTTCCTTTGTTTTATTTACGTTAACCTTGTCTTTCTCGTTATCTTTATTCTTTTTGTTTGTCTTTGAAATAGAAGCTTTTTTTTCATTGATATCTTCAGAACTATCATCATCAATAGCTTTTACTATTCCATCTTTCTCACTAGAACCATCATCTAAATATTCTTTAACTAATTCAGCTTCCTCTTCTTCTATAGAGCTCATATGACTTCCAACTTTCATGTTCAATTCATCAAATTTTACCATTAATTCTTTAGTTGATATTCCTATTTCTTTTGCTAACTCATATATTCTTATTTTAGTCAAACTATACACCCCCAATTTATTTACAGGTGATAATCTCATCAATAATTCTAATTAAAGCCTTCGAAAATGCTTCATCGTTGATTGATATCACAGAGGTAAGTCCTTTTCCAATGGACGTCCCAAGTTCTTCTTTAAGACCTAACTCAATAACTTTCACTTTTTTCTGACTACATAAACTTTTAAATTTGCTTTTTGTATTATTTGATGAATCATAAGCTAAAATCAAAAGTTTTGATTTGCCTTCTTTTAACGATTGAGTACAGCCCATCTCACCTGATATTATAAGTCCAGCCCTTCTACCAATACCGAGCATTGATAATAATTTTTTCATTTACTCTAGCTCCTTTAACAAATCCTTGTAAATCTTATCAGGAACTTCGATCTCTAAGGCTTTATTAAGCCTCTTAGTCTTTATAGCCTTTTCTAAGCAATTACTATTCTTACAGATATAAGCTCCTCGTCCATTTGCCTTTCCTGTCAAATCAACAAAGATGTCAGTATCCTTATTTTTAACTATTCTTATTAACTCGCCTTTAGGTTTCCCCTCAGAGCAACCTAAACATTTCCTAAGAGGTATTTTTTTCGTCTTCATTTTCTCACCCCTTAAAGTATTTAATTTGCTAGCTGTCCTTCACTTTTAATATCAATCTTCCAACCAGTTAGTTTTGCAGCTAATCTAGCATTTTGTCCCTCTTTACCTATTGCTAATGACAATTGGTAATCAGGTACAACGACTAGTGCAGATTTTTCATTTTCACTAACATCTACTCTAACTACTTTTGCTGGACTTAGACTATTGGATAAGAAAACCTCAATATCCTTACTCCAGTTTATTATATCTATTTTTTCACCCTTGAGCTCATCAACTATAGCCTTTACTCTAGCTCCCTTGAATCCTACACATGCTCCAACAGGATCTACATCAGTATCTTTGGAATATACTGCAATTTTAGTTCTCGATCCAGCTTCCCTTGCAATGCTATAGATATCAACAATACCTTCTTGTATTTCAGGTACCTCTAGCTCAAAAAGCCTTTTAACAAGTCCTGGATGCGTTCTTGAAAGAAGTATTTGTGGTCCTTTTGTAGTCTTCTTAACTTCCAAAATATATGCTTTTATTCTATCTCCTTGGTTATAGACCTCTCCTTGCATTTGCTCACTAGGAGATAGTATCCCTTCTGTCTTATCTAAATCAACAAAAACATTGTTTTTACTAACTCTTTGGATTAGCCCAGTAATAATCTCATTTTCTCTATTAATGAACTCACTAAATACAATTTCTCTTTCCGCTTCTTTTATTTTTTGCATTACAACCTGCTTAGCTGTCTGAGCAGCAATCCTACCAAAGTTTCTTGGTGTAATCTCTATACCTACTATATCATTTATATCAAAATTTGTATCTATTTCTTTAGCAGCTTCTAGACTAATTTCTAGAAGATCATCTTCAACATCTTCAACAACTGTCTTTTTTGCATATACCTTAACATCACCATTTTCTTTATTAATTAATACTTCTACATTTTGTGCAGAACCAAAATTTTTTTTATACCCAGAAATAAGTGCTGCTTCCAATGCATCAAATATTATATCTTTATGAATACCCTTCTCTTTTCCAATTTCCTCAAGGGCCTCTATAAATTCGGCTTTCATATCCCCTTTAACCTCCCCATTAAAATTTAATTGCTAAATTGACCTTCGAGATTAATTCTCTACTTAATTGTAATTCTTCATTTTTTTCATCAATAACGAATAAATTGTTATCATCAAATCTAACAAGTTTGCCAATATGTTTCTTTTTACCACTTATTTGCTTGTATAAACTAATCTCAATGTCCTTGTCAATACTTCTTTCTAAATCCTTATTCTTTTTTAATGGTCTATCAAGTCCTGGAGAAGACACTTCCAGGAAATAATTCTCTTTTATAGGATCTTCTTTGTCAAGAAGTGTACTTAGTTCTTCACTTACTTTTTGACAATCATCTATTGTTACTCCGCTAGGTTTATCGATAAACACCCTTAAGTAAAAGTATGGACCTTCTTTTATGTATTCCACATCTACTAATTCGTAAAAAAATTTTTGCAAAATTGGATTTACCATTTCTGATATAATGCTTTCAATTGTAGCTTTCTTCATAGATTCACCTCCAAGCAATTATATAATATTTTGCCATAAAATAGTTTAAATATTCGAAATTCAAATCATAATAAAGTAAGAGTGGGAAATCCCACTCTTGCAGCACAAGTTTATTTATTACGATTATATCATATTTTTTACCAAAAATCAAATAATTAATTATTATGTAACAATTTCACCATAATCATATTATGTCAACTAAACCATCTTTAATTATTTTTAAAAGTTTATATAGTTTAAGATCTGTTCAATACATTCAAAACACCATCTTCATTATTAAGCTTATCTATTAACTCATTCTTTAAAGGAATATTAGGAATTTTTATTATTAAATTTACGATTTCAATCTGGTCATCTTCAGGAACTATTTCTATATTTAAAATATGTCCTCCTAGATCTCCAATAATTTTGCATATTTTTCCTAGTTGTCCAGGTTTATTAATGGATGTAATTTTAAGATTTAAATAATTTCGTCTTGCTTTTATACGTTTTTCTAATTTAGTAAATGATAATAGTGTAACTAATACTAGTAAAACAGAAATTATAGCGCCTATATAAAAACCTGCTCCAACAGCAATACCTATACAAGCTACAGCCCATAAACTTGCAGCCGTAGTTAATCCTCTCACTGTATCGCCTTGTCTAATTATTGTACCTGCTCCTAAGAATCCAATTCCGCTTATAACTTGAGCTCCAAGTCTATCAGGCTGTAAGGAAGTCATTCCATTAAAAGAATCGAAAATATAAATTGATGTAAGCATAACAAGAGTTGATCCTACGCAAACTAAGATGTGAGTCCTCAGTCCAGCTGGTCTTTTAATGCTTTCCCTCTCAATTCCAATAATACCCGATAATACTACAGAGATAATAAGCCTTATAGCAACATCTTTTATCGAAAGCATTCCATCACCTATCCACACTTGTAAGTATTTTTAATATATCCCAATACATTTTTAATCTAGAAATAATTCCTCTCATTACTCCCAATTTTTTTTCTTTCATAACATGAGTTAGATTTTCTAAGACTATCTCCTTTGTCCTAGCATTATTCTTTATCACATTCTTTGTAAGAGCTACCTCTACACCATATCTTGTATTGTCGATATTGTATATATTCTCAAACAGGTACCTTTTCATTGCCCTCTGTCCTGATAAAGACGGCGCTACCCTTTGAGCTAGATCCGTAGTAAGCCTTCCATTACAAAACACTCCGATTGTCATGTCTACTTCTCCTTTAACTACTGGAGATAACAAATCATAAATATGTTCTTTTTTTAGGCCTATTAAATCTGCATCTAAAAATAGTAAGATTTCTGAACATGTAGAATTTACACCTTTACTTAAGGCACCACCTTTACCTATGTTTTTTGTTAGATCAACTATTTCTACATTATGCATCTTGGCAGATTCTACAGTATTATCAATAGATCCATCACTTACTACTATTATTCTATTTACTAGTTCAACTTCTTTTACTACACTAATGACATCACCAATGGTTTTCTCTTCATTATATGCAGGTATTATTGCAGTTATTGAACCCATTTGACCACCTTAACTCTATCTTTAAGTTATTTTTAAAAATTTTATCTATAGTTTATCTATTTCTTTAATAAGTTCATCAAGTAATTTATCTTCATCAACTTTTTTAATTATCTCACCTTTTTTAAATATTAGACCAGATCCTATTCCGCCTGCTATCCCTAAATCAGCTTCTCTAGCTTCTCCTGGTCCATTGACTGCACATCCCATAATCGCAACTTTTATAGGTTTAGAAATATTTCCAATTCTTTCCTCGACTTTATTAGCTAAATCAATTAAATCAATCTGAGTTCTACCACATGTTGGACAGGAAATAATTTCTATCTTATCCTTAAGCAACCCTAATGCTCTTAAAATTTGTTTTCCTACTCTTACCTCCTCAACTGGTTCACCTGTTAGAGATACTCTTATAGTATCTCCTATCCCCATAAGTAGTAATGAACCAATACCAACTGAAGATTTTATTGTACCAGCCCAAGGTGTACCTGATTCAGTAATTCCTATATGGAATGGATAATCTATCACTTCTGCCGCCTTTTTGTATGCACTTACAGTCATAGCTATATCAGTTGCTTTTAATGAAACTTTTATATTATTATAATTTAAGTCCTCCAATATTCTAATGTGCTCTAAAGCACTATAAACCATAGAATTCTCATTAACTCCTTTATACTTCTCTATAATCTCCCGCTTTATTGAGCCAGAATTAACTCCAATTCTTATTGGAATTTTCTTATCCTTACACGCAAGGACTACTTCCCTTATTTTATCCTTGGATCCTATATTTCCTGGGTTTATCCTGAGACCATCTGCTCCATTTTTTATTGCATTGAGAGCCAATCTATGATCAAAGTGTATATCTGCAATAATCGGAATATTGACCTCTTGTCTTATCTTCTTTAAAGCTTCAGCGGCTTCACTATCCGGTATTGCTACACGGACTATATCGCATCCTGCCTTTTCTAATTCTAATACTTGCATAATTGTATTTACTGTATTCCGTGTATCTGTATTTGTCATTGATTGAACAGAAATAGGGTTTTCCCCTCCGATTGCAACTTTACCTACATATATTTCTTGAGATTTTCTTCTCATGGTATCACCACCTAAAAAATATTAAACTTAATTAAGTCCTTATATGCTACAAATAACATTAATGATATTAGAAATATAAATCCAATAAAATGTATTAACCCTTCTCTCTCTGGGTTAACAGGTTTTCCTCTAACTA
The DNA here is from genome assembly GCA_041655135.1 of Tissierellales bacterium. GTDB lineage: Bacteria > Bacillota > Clostridia > Tissierellales > Proteiniboraceae > Proteiniborus. The sequence goes on along the minus strand of JBBAFY010000009.1, from coordinate 37,813 downwards.
ATTCGAGAAATAAAAATATTAGCCTGCTTCCGTCTAAGGCCGGTATAGGTAAAAGATTAAAAAAACCTAGATTAATACTAATAAATCCGGCAACATATAGTACATATTGGAAACCTGATTTAGCTGCCTCACCAACAAGGTATACTATGCCTACAGGACCTGATATATCTCCGCTACTAATCTTACCTTTGAAAAGCATAGCAATAAATTGAAACATTAAGCCTAGTACCATTATCATGTTTTGAAATCCGTTTTTTATTGATAAGGATATAGACCTATCTAAATTAGGAGATATTCCGATAATTAATCTATTATCTTCTTCGCTTAAAATTGGCCTAATGGTAATAGTATGTTCATTTTCATTTCTTATGACTATGACTTTTATTTCTTCACCATTAGATGCATTAATATATTTTTTAATATCTTCCCAGCTATTTACATCTAAATCATTAATACTTTTTATCGTATCTCCTTTTCTTATTCCTGCTTCATAGGCAGGCAACCTTTCAGTAGCCTCATTTATAGTTGTTGTAGGTACTCCTACATTATATGCATAAATACTAAACACAATAATCGCTAAAATAAAATTCATTATAGCTCCTGCCGCAATGACAGCCATTCTTATAGTTACTGGTTTTTTACTAAAACTCTTTTCATCATCGGAGTGCTCATCTTCGCCTTCCATCTTAACATAACCACCAATAGGCAAAAGTCTTAGACTATAGCTTGTTTCTCCTTTATTTATTTTAAACAACCTAGGACCCATTCCAATAGCAAACTCATGTACCTTAATACCTGAAGTCTTAGCTACAATAAAATGCCCAAATTCATGAAAAACTACAACTATAAAAAAAACAAAAATTGTTGCTAAAGCTGTTTGCAATTATAACACCACCCTTAAACAAATGTTCTATCTATAACCATTTTTCTCGCCCATTTATCACTTTCTAAAACATCCTCTAATGTAGGATTCTTTATTATGGTATGATGAGCCATTACTTCACTAATAATCTCAGGTATCTCCAAAAAATTTATTTTATTATTCAAAAACATTTCTACAGCAACTTCATTAGAAGCGTTTAAAACTGCAGGCATAGTTCCTCCACTTTTAATAGCTTCATAAGCTATCTGTAAACAAGGAAACACTTCTGTATTAGGTTTTTCGAATGTAAGATCTTTTACTGCAACAAAATCTAGTCTGTCTAACTGATTTCCAATTCTCTTAGGATGAGTTAATGCATATTGAATTGGAATTCTCATATCTGGTATTCCCATTTGTGCTATTACACTACCATCAATATATTCTACCATCGAATGAATTATACTTTGTGGATGTACAATTACCTCTATTTTTTCAATATCAACATTAAATAGCCACTTTGCTTCAATTACTTCAAGTCCCTTATTCATTAAAGTGGCAGAATCAACAGTTATTTTTTTGCCCATGGACCAGTTGGGATGTTTAAGAGCATCTTCTACCCTAACATTCCTTAAATCCTGTATATTCCGCCCTCTAAAGGTGCCTCCTGATGCAGTTAAAATTATCTTTGATATCTCATTACTATTACCACATCTTAAGGCTTGAAAAATTGCTGAATGTTCACTATCAATTGGTATTATATCCACTTTATTTTTCAGAGCTTCCCTCATCACTATTTCGCCTGCAGATACTAAAGTTTCTTTATTAGCAAGTGCAATTTTTTTCCCGCATTTTATTGCCTCTAAAGTGGGTATTAGTCCTATCATACCGACTACAGAAGTAATAACTATATCGGAACCTTCTAAAGATGCAGCTTCTATCAATCCCTCTATACCAGAAGCTACTTTGATATTATACCCTTTTAGTCTATCTTTTAATTTTTTAGATTTATCTAAATCCATAACAACAACAAGCTTAGGTGAAAATTCTAAAGCTTGTTGTTCTAATAATTCAATATTTCTATTTGTAGTTAACGCCATAACCTTATATTCACTAAAATTTTTAATAACATTTAAGGCCTGAGTTCCAATAGAACCAGTTGACCCCAATATACTAATACCTTTCAATTTACCACTCCTTATTATAAATGTTGTTTTTAAGATATAGTGAAAAGTCAAATATAAAAATTATTTTATTACAAATAAGGATATATAGTAATATACTAAAGGTCCAGTAAATAGTATGCTATCAAATCTGTCTAAAATGCCTCCATGTCCAGGCATTATATTTCCATAATCCTTAATAATAGCTAATCTCTTAATTCTTGAAGCAGTTAGGTCTCCAACTTGTGCCATAACAGAACAAATAACACTTAATATTATAGTACCCAATAAGTTGTCAAGTTTAAATAGATAGAAAAATATTATAGTTAGTATTAAACTACCTAAAATGCCTCCCATAAAACCTTCTACACTTTTATTAGGACTTATACTTGGACATAATTTTTTCTTTCCAAAATTAACTCCAACAAAATAAGCAAATGTGTCTGTCCCCCAAGCTGTTATAAATACAATCCATATATAAATACTTCCACCTAGCAATGCTATATGTGAAATGAAAAAAGGTATGTATAAAGCCCCTAAAACAGTAATGGCTATATCGCTAATATTGGTTTTTTCATTTAAAACTAGAGTACATAGTAATAATAAAGTGTATAAAAATAATAGGAAAGTAAATAAATCGTTTCTATCTATTATAATCAAAGCAAATATCCCAATTGCAAACAAGTAGTTAACTACTAAAATGGTCTTCATCCCATTAATCTTTCTTATAGCCCTATCGAATTCAAATAATCCAATTAGTGAAATAAAAAGTATCGAAAAATTCAATAACTGACCTCCTGTTAATACTACAGCAAAAAGAATAACAAAACCGATAATGCCTGAAATTATTCTAGTCTTCATAGCTATTCACCTAAATTCCCCCAAATCTACGTTTTCTACTTTGAAATTCTATTAATGATTTGTAAAGCTCTTCCGAAGTAAATTCTGGCCAGTATACATCAGAAAATACAAATTCTGTATATGCAATTTGATAAAGCAAAAAGTTGCTAATTCGTTTTTCTCCACTTGGCCTAATTAGCAAGTCAGGATCAGGTTGATTTCTTGTAAAAAGATAGTTGTTAAAAAACACTTCATCCACTTCATCTAGTATAACCTTACCATTTTCTACGTCATTTATTAATGATTTTATACCACTAATTATCTCATATCTACCACCATAGTTTAAGGCAATATTTAAATTCATTTTACTATTATTTTTTGTTCTTTCTATAGCATTTAATATTTCTTCTCTGGGTACACTTGGTAATTTATCCAAATTTCCAAAGAGATTAATTTTAACATTATTATTTTGTAAAGTATTAAGCTCTTTTTTTAAGTATTCAACAAGTAGTTTCATTAGTGTATCAACTTCTTCCTTAGGTCTCCCCCAATTCTCAGTAGAAAAAGCAAAAAGAGTCAAGTACTGAATTCCAAGGTTTCCAGTAGTCTCTACAATTTCTTTGACCCTTTCAACACCCTCCCTATGACCAGCAGTTCTTGGTAGTAATCTTTTTTTTGCCCATCTTCCATTACCATCCATTATTATAGCCAAATGATTAGGTAACTTATCTAAATCAATTTTTCTTAATAACAAATTTGAATTTCTCGAATTCTTGTTCATGTTATTACCTCCAAATAGCGTGAACTACTAAAAAACCCCTTCTTTACTAAGAAGGGGTTAAAAACAACTTAATACAACAGTAATAATATTTTCTGTTTCAGTGTATTTAACTATTCTTGGCTCAAATAGTAAAGTCTCTTTGAGTTTTTTATCGGCTGTTGTCCCTTTAATTTCTATTCTTTTATTACTTAGTCCCCTCAATAATTCTAAACCTTCCTCTAATGGAAAACCTAAGATATCAAACTTATCCAATAAAATTAAACCTCCAAAAGTTCTTTTTCTTTTTGAGCTAATAGGTTATCTATTTCTTCTACATATTTATCAGTAATTTTTTGCATTTGTTCTTCTGCTTGTTTTTGCTCGTCTTCAGTTATTTCTGATGCTTTCTCCAATTTTTTAATCTGATCATTAGCTTCTCTTCTTCCATTTCTTATGGCAACCTTTGTATTCTCTGCGAACTTTTTCACTACTTTAGTTAATTCTTTTCTTCTTTCTTCTGTTAACTGTGGAATAGCCAATCTAATGATTTTCCCATCTACTGATGGATTTAAACCTAAATCTGATTTCAATATTGATTTCTCAATCAATGAAATAATACTAGTATCCCAAGGTTGTATTACAAGCAATCTAGGCTCTGGAGCAGATATGTTTGATATTTGATTCAATGGTGTTTGAGTGCCGTAATAATCAATACTTATTCTGTCTAATAATGTAGGATTTGCTCTTCCGGCTCTTACGCTATTAAGCTCTTCTTTATATGACTTAATGGATTTTTTCATTTTTTCTTCAGTTTGCTTATGAATATCTAGATACATAATCATTCCTCCTTTACTTGTGTTCCAATTTGATCCCCGTTAATAATTCTTACAATGTTACTGGCGTCGTCTATACCAAATATAATTAAAGGTATTTTATTGTCCATACACAATGAAGTTGCGGTAGAATCCATGATGCCTAATCCTAGATTTAATATATCTATATATTTCAATTTATCAAATTTTTTAGCTTCTGCATTTAAATATGGATCAGAATCATAAACTCCATCAACACCTTTTTTAGCAAGTAAAATAACCTCTGCTTCAATCTCCGCAGCTCTCAGAGCAGCTGTAGTATCAGTAGAGAAATAAGGATTTCCCGAACCACCAGCAAAGATTACAACTCTATTCTTTTCGAGATGTCTAATCGCTCTTCGTCTAATATATGGCTCTGCTATTTGTCTCATTTCTATTGCTGTCTGCACTCTAGTTAAAACATCTAAGCTTTCTAAAGCATCTTGTAGTGCAAGTGCATTAATAGTAGTACCTAACATTCCCATATAATCAGAAGTTGTTCTGTCCATGCCTTTAGAACTTCTACCTCTCCAGAAATTGCCACCACCAACTACTATAGCTACTTGAACTTTCATCTCTTGTATTTTCTTTATCTCTTCGGCTATCATAAGTATAGTGTTTTCATCGATACCAAAACCTTTTTCACCTGCTAAAGCTTCACCACTTAGTTTAAGTACAACTCTTTTATATTTGGGTTTTATCATGTAAACACTCCTAGCATAAATATTCTACAATATATCAAAAATACCTTTAAAAATTATTAATAGTAAAAAAATATAATCCAAGTATTTTTTATTTAAATGGAGAACACTTTGTGTTCTCCATTTAAATAAGCCTCTACTAAGTCATTTTCATGAAAAGGCGACTTATAAAATCAGCTTATCCATTAATTTGCTTAGCTACTTCATCTGCAAAGTTTTCTTCTCTTTTTTCTAGTCCTTCTCCAACTTGGTATCTTACAAATCTTCTTATTTTTATATTTTCTCCAATTTTAGCTATTTTTTCTGCTAAAAGCTCTTTAATAACTATATCTGAGTTTCTTATAAATGGTTGTTCTAGCAAGCATACTTCTTTATAGTATTTTTCAATTCTACCTTCAACCATTTTTTCTGCAATATGTGCTGGCTTACCTTCATTTAATGCCTGATGTTTTAATATCTCTCGTTCTTTTTCAATCTCGTCTTGTGGTACTTCTTCTGTAGAAACATATTTAGGGTTTGAAGCTGCTACTTGCATAGCCATATCCTTAACAAATATTCTAAACTCTTCATTCTTTGCAACAAAATCTGTTTCAGTATTAACTTCTATTAATACACCTATTCTTCCTCCATGTATGTATGATTCTACAATACCTTCAGATGCAATTCTTCCTGCTTTTTTAGCTGCTTTAGACAATCCCTTTTCTCTAAGTAAGTCAATAGCTTTTTCAATATCTCCATTTGTTTCATCTAATGCTTTTTTACAATCAAGCATGCCTACTCCAGTTCTCTCTCTTAATTCTTTTACCATTCCCGCTGATATAGCCATTTTTTATGCCTCCTTTTAAATTTAAAAAGGTAAGAGCAGTAAGGGAAAATTCCCCTATAACCCTTACCCTTATGATTACTCTTCTATTTGCTCGCCTTGTTTTCCCTCTAAGACCGCATTAGCAATTGTTTCAGTAAGTAGCTTAACAGCTCTTATTGCATCATCATTTCCTGGAATTACAAAATCAACTTCATCAGGGTCGCAGTTTGTATCAACAATCCCAACTACTGGTATTCCAAGTATTCTAGCTTCTTTAACTGCGATTTTTTCTTTCCTAGGGTCAACAACAAATAATGCATCTGGTACTCTTTGCATATTCTTAATACCACCAAGGAATTTTTCTAATCTCTCGGCTTCGTGTCTCAATTTGATTACTTCTTTCTTTGGAAGTACGTCAAAAGTACCGTCTTCCTCCATTTTTTCTAGTTGTTGAAGTCTTTCAATTCTTTTTCTTATTGTTTTATAATTAGTTAGCATTCCTCCAAGCCATCTTTGGCTTACAAAATGCATGCCACTTCTTTTTGCTTCATTTTCAATAGATTCTTGTGCTTGTTTTTTAGTACCAACAAAAAGAACTTCTCCTCCATTAGCAGCTATATCTTTAATAAAATTGAATGATTCCTCTACCTTTATAACAGTTTTTTGCAAGTCAATAATGTAGATACCATTTCTCTCAGTAAAAATATATTCTGCCATTTTAGGATTCCATCTTCTTGTTTGATGACCAAAATGTACTCCTGCTTCTAAAAGACTTTTCATAGAAATAACTGACATGCTTTTCACCTCCCTTTGTTTTTCCTCCATTCTTATCAACTCAATAGAGAACCTAATGGCACAACTCCAAAGATCAAAGAATGTGTGTAGTTTCACCTTATGTAGTATAACATACCTTGCTTGACTTTGCAATATTTTTTTGTTTCAAAAATTCTTTAAGAAAAAATTAAAAAATAAATGTAAATATACAATATTATTTTCTTCATTATTTACACTGAATATACAGTATTTTATGGATTATTTGTTTTATTTCTAAACTTTAATACTATTTCAACTTCTCTAATTCCCTTCTGGGTAATCTTTGCAATCTCTCCTGGTTGCAAACCTGAATTATGTAGTTCAATAATCCTTTCATATGTATGGTTTTGGGAATTATCTTTTACTCTTTCTTGTTTTACAATAAAATTGCTATCATTTGAATTCGCATCCATTAAAGCAAAATCTTTATCAGATGAACTGGACAATGGAATTCTATTTTCTAATACTTCATGATTATTGCTAGCATTATTCAATACATTCTCAAAATATGCTTTGCTTTCAACTTGCTCAGTACTAACGATATTGGCGTCTTCTGCCAAATCCATTTCCTTTTCCATAGTAGACATTATGTCTTTTTTTTCAATCAGAATAATTATAGAAACAACAACAATAAAAAACAACCCTAATAAGAAAATAATAATATTCATACTGCACCCCATTAGATTTTGATATCAATTTTTGTTCCTATAGTTCCATCTGACACGCACATGTCATTTTTATTAACACCTTTATCTTTTTTTTCTTGACTATGTTTTTCTTCATTTTTGTGAGAATTATCATTTTTATTATCTTTTTGCTTATCGTTAATCTTAGTATGATAAGCCTTATCTGTTGTGTTAACTTTTTTAAGCTCTCTTTCAAATTTCTTATTTTGAATAGTAGTTTGATTTTCCACAAAAAATCTCTGCTTATTATTTTGTAGCTGTTGAACCTTTGAAACTAGTTGTGCTTTAGGAACAAGATTGTTTAAATCAATTGGTCTCATGGAATACCTCCTAAAATATTATAATTCAAATGGACCAATCTTTATTTCATTATTTTCTCTATAGATAGTGCAATGCTTTATTTCATCTCTTATAAACATAGTATTATTACCTATAATAATTTTAACCCCTGGATAAATTGTGCTCTCAACTTTAATTTTACCCTTAGTTAAAAATTCTATCTGCTTTTCAATATAAGACAACTCTTTTTGATAATTACTTAAATTTTGCACAAAAACACTTCTTGTTTGAATAATCTTATTCAGAGTATCTTCTTTTTCTTCTGTCAAACCACCACTTTTAGACAACCTTCTAAGTAAAGTAATTGTCTTATCTATCTTTTCAATATTTGTCTCAGATTCTTTAATCTTACTCTTCACATTATCTAAATTGGTCCTTAAGTTTGGATCTACACCTACTTCTAATACTGTTGAAGTTGCCATAGTTGAACCAATAGTCTTTGCTATTATTTCCGAATATGCCTTACATGTTCCTCCGACAATTAATCCTTTCTTGCCAGAAACAATTATACTTCCATTGCTAAATACTTCACTATGCATTATTGCATCAGTAATAACATCACTATTTGCTTCCAAATAGCTATTCTCAACATACCTTGCAACGATAGAACCTTTAGAAATAAGTCTACCTTTATTATACCCTTGAATTCCTCTTTTCAAATGAATATTCCCTTGGCTACTTATTTTTGCACCCTCTACAACTCCCTCAATTTCTACATCGCCATCTGCATTTATCTCAAACCCAGTTAAAACGTTTCCTTTTATTTTTACGGTTCCATTAAAACTAATATTGCCAGTAGAATTGTCAACATTTCCTTTTACTTCAAAGATATCCTTTACTATTACTTTCCCATCTTGAATGCTTACCTGACCATCCTTTTCAGCAATTAGATTTTTCCCATTTTCTGAAATTGTAACATTTTTACCATATCTAAATTCAACTTTTTTTCCATTCTTGCTATCTAGTACTCTTCCTTTTACAGTAATTCCTTGCTTGCCCTCAGTTGGGTAAAATAATTCTGCTAGAATGTCTCCTGCTCTTACATTGTGAATTATATCCAGATTTCTAAAATCAACGCTACCATCTTCCAAAACACGAGGTTTTGTATTTGTTTTTGTTGGAAAAAGATACTTAATGTATCCATCATCACCATCTATAGGTTTTTCGCCTTCTGCAACTAAAATCTTAGTATTATATTGTTTCTCTATAATCATTCTTTTTACCACATTTATGTTTAGTCCATACTTTATTTGCTCGTGTATCTTCTCGAATGCAGATTCAACACTTAATTCTTTTCCTCCAGATGGTGGAACTAAACTAATAAAAGCACATGAAGCATCCTTAGGAATATCAATATTTATTTCAGCATCAAGAAGAATTTCTTCTTGTACTGGTGCAATTCTATATTTTTTATTCTCTTTAGAATTTATGGCTTCTTCAATGACCTTAGAATCAACGTTTTCTATTCTCTTCTTTCTAATAAATTCTATTACTTGTCTTGTATTAGCATTAAAAGCATCTTTATCTATAATTGATAAATATACACCATCATCCGTAAACTTTATTGAAAAAAACTCACTTATGTAAGGTTCCTTATTTTTCAAATTTAATAGTTCATCAGTATTTTTTAGTATATCATCGTTATTTAAATGTAATGTAGATATTTGAATTTTGTAATCTTTAACTGTAACTCCCATTAAGGTTTTACCTTTCTCTAAAATCTGAACTTCTACTTGATCTCTATCTCTATTTAGCTTTTTAAGTCCTTCATCAATCAAAGAATTAAGGTTCTTACCTTCTAAAATTACTACGTCTTGTGACACATTATCACATCCTAGTAAATATTATTATAAAAATTATTAAATAATACCTTTTAAAGCCAACAAGCTTTTTAGTGATAAAATAGCTTTACTATGTAGTTGGGATATCCTAGATTCAGAAACTTCTAGTATTTTTGATATCTCCTTATAAGTTAATCCTTCATAATAGTATAAAGAAACTACAATTTTTTCTTTTTCACTGAGCATTTCTATAGAATCTTTGAGGATAAATTTAAGCTCCTTGTTTTCAAATACTTCCTCAGGACTTTCTAAGTCTCTAAGATTTTTATATATGTCACCTTTATTAATCAACGTTTCCTCTAAAGAAATAATGTTTAAGGTAGAAATTTCTGAGAGTATATTTCCAACTTCTATTTCATTTATTTTGAGCTCTTTAGCAATTTCTTTAGTAGTAGCACTTCTTCCCAATTTGTTTTCTATTATATTTATTGCTCTTTCCATCTCTTTTGCTTTTTTTCTTAACCCTCTAGGAATCCAATCTAATTTCCTTAAGCTATCAATAATTGATCCTCTAATCCTAATCTGAGCATATGTCTCAAATTTTAAATCTCTATTAATATCAAATTTTTCAATTGCATCAATAAGTCCAAATATCCCATAACCGAGTAAATCCTCGTATTCTACATTTCCTCCATAGTAGTTATACATTCTACCAGCTACTATTTTCACTAATTGTAAATATTTTTCTATTAATGTCTGTTTATAAACAATATCCTTGGTTTCTTTATAGAGTTTCCATAATCCATCAACTGACATACTTATCACCTCCAAAAAGGTGGTATAAATTTCAAATATTTTTCAAGCCATGCCCTATGGTTTTAATTAACAAGTTACCATCTTTGCTATTTAATTCAATGGTTCTACCGTAGTTTCCACCAGTATCTTCAGCTATTACAGGAATGTCTAATTCTAGCAGCTTCTTTTTTGATGCAATCACATTTCTTTCACCTATTCTTAAAATATCAACATTTGAATTAAATGAAAACATCTGAGAGCCCCCTGCTAATTTTGCTACTAAGAATTTTCTACTTGATCCTAATAGAACCATATCTTTTATTAATTCATCAACTGCAGTATCTGCAAACTTTGCTTTATTACTATTGTTTTTTATCTCAGTACTAGATGGTAGCATAATATGTGCTAAGCCTGCTATTTTATTAATCCTATCATATAATGCAATGCCTACACAGGAGCCAAGACCTAAAGTAGTCAATATGCCAGTAGATTTTATCGTTTTATAATCTGCCATACCTACCTTAATAATTTCCATTACCCAATTACCCCTAAACTATTTAATATTTTTTCAAATGAACCAACTTCTGGTACAAGAAATAAATCCCCTGTAATCTGCCTCTGATTCTCTTCAAATTGTGTCTCTATAAAAATAACATGCTCTCCCATATGACCAAATTGAACTGCTGGTACGCTTATAATTGCTGCAGCCATATCGACACAAATAGAAGGAACAGATAGTTTTAACTTCAATCCAGTTAATGCACTTAGAGAGTTAATATACGAGGCTGACAATATATTTCCAACCTCTGATAATGCAGACATATCCATTTCATCTAATTGATTGTTTGTAGTGTTTCGACCAAAAAGCATATTCGTTAAATTTAATGCTGAATCAATATCTAAAACAAACATAATATTTCCTTCAATATCATCCGACATTTCGAAATAAATGCCCACTACTGGATTATCCCCATCTCCTAAAATTTCTCCCACATCTTTAAATTCAAGAATCTTTACTTGTGGTACCTTCATATCAACTCTTTTATCAATCATAGTTGCAAGTGCTGTTGCTGCGTTACCAGAACCTATATTCCCTAGTTCTTTTAAAACATCTAACAAGGTGGAATTTATGTTGTTTAAATCCATTTTCTTCACCTCTAGCTAATCTATTCTACTTCTTTAATTCCAATAACTTTGTCAATGTCTATTAGGATTATTAGATTATCATTCTTTTTACCAATTCCTTTGATAAATCCATCCGTAGCACTTTCCTTAACTACCGGCGGATTATCAATGTCTTCAGAATTAATTTCAATTACCTCTGAAGACGAGTCTACTAATAAACCAATCTCTAATTCATTCACAAAGACTATTATTATCCTTGAATTAGTATCAACTTCTCTATAATCTAGTTCAAACCTTAATCTCAAATCCACTACTGGGACTACTTCTCCTCTTAGGTTAATAACCCCTTTAACATATGTTGGTGCATTAGGTACTCTAGCAAAATATTGTATTTTTTCAATTGATTTTACTTTAGTAATATCAATTCCATAATACTCATTTTCCATTTTAAATACTACATACTTTATGTTGTTGCTTGAGCTATTCATCTTCTCCCTCCTTCAATTAAAATAGAGAGTTAACATCTAAAATTAAGGAAATTTGTCCATTGCCTAAAATAGTGGCACCTGCTAAGTGTGGTATTCCTAGTAAAAACTTACCAAGGGATTTAATTACAATCTCCTGTTGACCTATTAACTTGTCCACTATTAGCCCAGCCTCTTTCTCGCCTTTCTTAACTACTACCATAGTTGTTTCTTCGTTTTCAACCGAATCTTGAATTCCCAGGACTCTGTTAAGTCTAATTATTGGCAATGTGTTTTTTCTAAATAGAACTACTTCTTGATTTTGAATCTTTCTAATCTCATTCATTTTTACAGGTGTGATTTCTCTTATTGAACTTAGAGGTAGAGCATATATTTCTTCTTTTATATTAATAAGTAGTGCAGGAATTATTGCAAGTGTTAATGGTAATCTAATGCTAAACTTACTTCCCTTATTTTTACTTGTTTCTACTTCAACAATTCCATTTATAGACTCAATTTTGTTTTTCACCACATCTAAACCAACGCCTCTCCCTGATACATCTGTAACTGAATCTGTAGTACTAAAACCAGCCACAAACAACAAATCAATCACTTCATTATCATTTAGTTCTTTAGCTTCTAGCTGAGTAATTACTCCCTTTTCTACTGCTTTTTTCTTAACTTTTTCTAAATCAATTCCAGACCCGTCATCCTCTAATTCTATAACGACATTGTTCCCATCTGGATATGACCTTAGTTTTATCTTACCAATAGGTGGTTTCCCTATTTTCATTCTCTTTTCAGGATTTTCAATTCCATGGTCAAGCGAGTTTCTAATAAGATGAATAAGCGGATCTCCTATTTCATCAATTATTGTTCTGTCGACTTCAGTTTCTTCACCACTCATTTCCAACTCTATTTCCTTGCCAAGTTCCTTTGCTAAGTCTCTAACCATTCTAGGAAATCTATTAAATACTCTTTCTATAGGGACCATTCTTACTTTCATTACTGCATCATGAAGACTTGTAGTTATTCTCTCCAAATATTCTATCGTTTCATTCAAGTTGTTGCTTTCAACTTTACCAGCATCTTCAAGCCTAGTCTTTATTATTATAAGTTCACTAACTAAATTCATTAGATTGTCTAGTCTGTCAATGTCAACTCTAACTGTCTTACCAATAATATTTGTATTTGTCTTTTTCTTCTCAAAAGTGGCTCCTTTATTGGCTATAACTACCTCTAAACTAGAATCATCATCCTCTTCTACTATTTCATGTGTCTCATCACCAGTTTGAATTTCTTCTTTTATACTTGAAGAATCAAATAAAACTTCATCAATTTCTACGTCTTCAATTTCTGAAATCATTAATATATCTTTTCGTATTTCTTCTTTGGATCTTTCTGTAACTAATACTAATGAAAACTCATAATCAAATTTTTCATCTTCTATATCTTCAGTAGGAGGAACAGAATGAACAATTTCAGAATAAGATTCTAGTGTGTTGAAAATAATAAATGCTCTAGCTGATTTAAGAAGACAACTTTTACTTAACTTTACTGTCATCCTATAAGCATATAATCCCTCACTATTTGCCTTATATATAGTCTTAATTACGTATTCATCTAAATCAACATAACTGAGATTTGTGTTCTTACCAGAACTATTGCTTTTAGCATCTAACTTATTACCGTTAAGTTTATCGTTAAGTTTGTTGTTAAGTTTCAGAACTAACTCTGAGTTGTCTTGATCTGATTCATTACCACTAGTTATAATATTACTAATATGGTCATCAAGTACATCTAAACAAGAAAATAACAAATCTACTATCTCTGAACAAATTACTATTTTGTTACTTCTTACAGCATCTAGCAAGTTTTCCATCTCATGAGTAAGAGTTGCAATTTTGTTAAATCCCATAGTCCCAGACATCCCTTTAATTGTATGGGCTATCCTAAAAATTTCATTAATTAAATCCTTATTGCTAGGATTTTTTTCAAGATTTAACAGATGTTCATTCATAAATTGCAAATGTTCTTTAGATTCCTCAATAAACATATCAAGATACTGATTCATATCCATACTTTACACCCCCAATATATTTATTATCTCGTTACTTATTTCATCTAATGGTAATATCTTTTTAACACAACCATTATTGACCGCAGCCTTTGGCATACCATAAACTACACTGCTTTCTTCATCTTGTGTAAGTGTATGACCACCAGCATCAAAGATTTTTTTCAATCCATTAGCACCATCAGAACCCATTCCTGTCAATATGATACCTATTTTTTTAAGTGTATTTATTGTTGCAACAGAATCCATCATTACATCGACAGAAGGTCTATGACCAGATACTGTCTTTCCTTGATTTAGCTTTAAAAAAATGTTATCTTTTTCTTGATGAACTGTCATATGATGGCTGCCAGGAGCTATATAACAGTATCCTTTCATTATTTTTTCACCGTCTTCTGCTTCTTTTACCCTAATATTAGATAAAGAATCTAATCTAGTAGCTAATGATTTTGTAAAACCTTCCGGCATGTGTTGAACAACTAAAACACTTCCATTAATGTTGCTTGGTAATTGAGGAATTATTGTCTGTAACGCCTTTGGACCTCCAGTTGAAGTCCCAATAGAAATAATATAATCTAAGTCCCTACCTTTGCTTGGTATAAAAGGTTTGATTACTTTGTTAGGTTTTATTACGGGAATATACGAGTTTGTAGTTTTCTTTATTTGTGAAGCCACAATAACCTTTTCTATTAGATTTTTCTTTTCCTCGTCGCTATTCAAACTGAAAATGTTAGTAGGTTTAGTAATAAAATCTATTGCACCAAGCTCTAAAGCTTTTATAGTCGCTTCTGCTCCATCCACAGTCAGACTACTTAGCATAATAACTGGAATATTATAATTTTTAACGATTTCTGTCAAAGTTGAAATCCCATCCATTACTGGCATTTCAATATCTAAAGTTATGACATCAGGAACGATACTAGTCAACTTTTCCAAAGCATCTTTACCATTTTTAGCTGTCCATGGAACTTCAATATCTTTTTTTTCTCTTAATATATCCGATATAATTTTACGCATAAATGCAGAATCATCGACTACCATTACTTTAACTGTCATAAAAATCAATCCTTTTTCTTCTATCTTCTCTTTGTACTTCAAAAATAAATTTTATAATAATATCTCTAGTTAGATTATCTATGTTATCAAATTTCACACCTATTTCATACTTATAATCAGAACCATTAGCTTCTGATACTCTTATAACCTCACCCAGTGTTGTAAGTTCCATATCTTTAATACAAATTGCAAGCAAAAGTTTATCACCTTTTACATGCTTAAAGTTTGTTAATAGTTTTACTCCGCCACCGCTAATGTCTCTAGTCTCACAAACTTCTGTTTCATAGGTTTCTTGTCCATCTTTACTTATGATATAGCTCTTTTCTACTTTTAGTGATACAAGTAATCTAAAAAAATTTCGATCCTGAATTTTTATCACATCATCGATTCTTTCAATTTTCAACTTATAAATACCTTTTTCCCATACATCAGTTATATTTGCCTTAAAAAAGAACTTACCAACCTTTTCCTTGTAGTAAATTATATCTAAAACAGTACCTGGTCTCATATATATGAGAGTACTTCTTCTAATTGGGCCACCAATAATAAGCTCTTTATTATTAATAATGTCTAATATTTGACTGCTATATTGATTTAATGGATATTTTGCCTTTGAAATATAAATTTTATCTCCAATCTTTAGTTCAGATGAATCCATATTCACTTATATAAATCCTCCTTTTAACATAGCATAATATCTGGAGATAGAAATTTAAGTTATACTATTGCTGAAGAAGCTCTTAAACCTACCGATAAAACTCTGGAAATTATTATTGTTAATCTCATCTGATAATCCAGCGATTCTTATTGCTATGTTATTAATATTTTTAGCTATATTTGAATTTGGATAAAGATTCATAAATGGATTCTGATTTTTTACAGCATCTTCTACTTGCTTACTGTTTAGTATATACCCTAAATTTTCTATTTTTGTATTTAGGAACTTACTAGAAGCTATATTTAACTTTTCGAAAACACTATAGGCTTCTTTAGAATTTTCTACCTTATTTATTACTATCTTTAACCTGCTATTACAACCTTTAATCCTTAATGCTTTAATAAGAGCATATACATCAGTTAATGATGTAGGCTCAGGGGTAGTTAATAAAATAACTTCATGAGCTGCCATTACGAAGCTCATAACTATATCTGAAATACCAGCTCCAGTATCAATCAGTATAAAATCAAATAAATTTTCTAATTCAAATAATTGCTCCATTAAGTAACTTAAACTATCATCTTCTAACTTGAACATATCATATAGTCCAGATCCACCTGCTATTATTTTAATACCATTTGGTCCATCAGTAATAACGTCCTTTATTTTTTTGTTTTTACTTAATACACTAGTTATAGTTTCCTTTGGTAATAGACCTAGTAAGATATCGATGTTAGCCAAACCTATATCTGCATCAATTACTAAAACACTATACCCTAGGTTACTAAGTGATATGGCAAGATTTATTGTAAAATTTGTTTTTCCAACTCCTCCTTTTCCACTAGAAACAGTCAAAATTCTTGTGTTATTAGTTCTCTTTTGAATGCTAAACTTTTGACTCGTCTTATTCTCTGTTCTTTTTAATAATTGTCTTAGTTTTTCTGCTTGATCATACATAAGTAGCTTCTCCAATCAGGCTTCTGCATAATTGTTCCATATTAGGTATCTCAATATCATCTGGCACATTCTGTCCAGTAGTAAAATATGAGATTCTGTTATCGTAATAAAATTTAGTGTTAAGAATATTTCCTAAGCTATTTGCCTCATCAATTTTACTAAAAATAATTTTCAAGTCTTTAACAAAACTATAGCTATCTAAAATACCTCTAATAGTTCTAAAATCTGTAGAAGCATTTATGACAATGTGTATTTCCTTATTATTTACTGATTCAATTAATTCCTTTAGTTCATGCATTTGTTCATCACTCTTATGGTTTCTACCAGCAGTATCCACAAGAATAATATCTTTATCTCTAAAATTCGACAAGGACTTATAAATATCCTTTATTTCATATACTACTTTTATAGGAATACTCATAATTTCAGAATACACTTTCAATTGCTCTACAGCTGCTATACGATAAGTATCAGCTGTAATCAGACCAACATCGTATTTTTTGTTTATTGAAAAGTTTGCTGCAATTTTTGCTAAAGTTGTAGTCTTTCCTACTCCTGTTTGTCCAACAAAAAATATAACCTTTTGCTTCCCATCAAAAGTAATAGGAGAAGATTCGCCTAAATATTCTTTTAAACTATATAGAACAATTTCTTGAATTTGTTTTATTTCCTTATTTGAAATATTTATTTGCTGATTTATTCTATCTAATACTTGAAAAGCAACATCTTCATTAACTCCATTAGATACAAGTAATTCTAAAAAACTAGAAAGCGAATTAGGTAATTCATTCTTTTTTATTTCTATAGAATTAACTACTGTCTCAACCATTGTCCGAATTTTTTTTATTTCGCCTTCTAAATCTTCATTACTATTCAAAGTATGATTTCTCTCATGAATTCTACTGTTTTTTGTACTATATATTGATTGATCTGAAATATTTGAAAGATTTGAATATTTGGCAGTTTCTACTTTTCTTTCTTCTAAAGCGGCAACAACCTCTACTAAATTTTTCTTGAAAAATCCAAATATTCCTGCTTGTTTAATACTTCTAGTATGCAATATTACTGCATCTGAACCTAATTCATTTTTTGCTTTTATCATTGCCTCCTGGATAGAGTTACCTATATATCTTTTTATCTTCATTATATAGTCACCATCCCTATAGATTGTACTTCGACAGAAGAGTCTATTTCATTATAAGATAATACTACTAGATCTCTTGTTATTTGTTCTGTTAATCGTTTTAAATATATTCTTACAACAGGTGCAGTCAATATAATTGGCTGTAACCCAATTGAAGTCATTTTTTCAATACTAACGATTATTTTATTTAAAATACTCTGAGCCTTATTAGGTTCCATTGCCAAGTAGGAACCCGTTTCAGTATTGTTAATTGATTCAATAATATACTGCTCTAGTTCGCTATCTAATGTTATTACTTTAATTTTATTTTTATCAACGTATTTCTTAGTAATATATCTAGACAATCTTTGCCTTACATACTCTGTAAGCATATCTGTGTCTCTAGTAATATTAGAATAATCGGCTAAAGTCTCTAAAATAGTAACCATATCTCTTATGGAAATCTGTTCTTTTAATAGGTTAATAAGTACTTTTTGTATATCTCCAATAGTCAATAGTTTTGGAGTAAGTTCTTCAACTAAAGCAGGATGTTCTTCTCTGACATTGTCAACTAATACTTTTACATCTTGCCTGCTCAGAAGTTCACTAGCATTTCTTCTAATGATTTCAGTAAGATGAGTTGCTATTATAGAGGGTGGATCTACTACAGTATAACCTAGAACTTCTGCTTTCTCTCTTTCTTGTTCAGTTATCCATTTAGCTGGTAAGCCAAATGCAGGTTCTATTGTATCTATACCAACTATATCACCTTGAGACGTACCTGGATCCATTGCAAGAAAATGATCAAATAATACTTCCCCTTTTGCAATTTCCACATCCTTAATCTTGATTATATATTCATTAGGATTTAGCTGAATATTATCTCGCAATCTTACAAAGGGTACAACCATTCCAAGCTCTAAAGCAACTTGCCTTCGAATCATAACAATTCTATCTAGCAAATCACCACCTTGATTTATATCTGCTAAAGGTATAATTCCATATCCCACCTCTAACTCAATATCCTCTACCTTAAGTAACGTCATTACACTTTCAGGTTTTCTAATCTCATCTATTTCAACAGATTGAGAAATCTCTATTTCTTCACTTTCATTTTTCTTTTTACTAGTTTTTATAGCATAACCAACTAACAAAAATACTACTGCTAAAACAACATATGGTATATCAGGTAGTGGAGTAGCTATTCCGAGAAAAAGTAATACTCCGCCAACTATGAACATTAGAATTGGATTATTACCAAACAGCTGAGTCAAAATATCTTGACCGAGATTTGCTTCTGAAGCAGCTCTAGTAACTATAATACCAGTAGCAGTTGAAATCAGAAGAGCGGGGATCTGGCTTACTAAGCCATCTCCTACTGTTAGTAATGTATATTTTGCCAAAGCTTCACCTATTGGTATATTCAGAACAACAACACCTATGATTAATCCTGCCGTAATATTGATTATTGTTATGATAATTCCTGCAATTGCATCTCCTTTAACAAACTTACTAGCACCATCCATTGCACCATAGAAATCTGCCTGTTGCTGTATTTCCTTTCTCCTTGATTTTGCAACTTGTTCAGTTATTAGCCCTGAGTTCAAATCAGCATCAATGGCCATTTGTTTTCCAGGCATAGCATCTAAAGTAAATCTGGCTGCTACTTCCGCGACTCTCTCAGACCCCTTAGTTATTACAATAAAATTTATAATCAAAATAATAAGAAATATAATAAGACCTACAAAAACATTTCCCTGAATAACAAAACTACCAAAAGCCTCAATAACTTCTCCCGCTTGACCTTCGATTAAAATATATCTAGTTGTAGACATATTTAAAGACAACCTAAATAGAGTTGTTATTAATAGTAAAGAAGGAAATATCGAAAAATGGAGAGCATCCTTAGCATACATGGATATCAAAAGGATAAGTAATCCTAATGAAATATTAAAGCTTAGTAAGACATCTAAAGCTCCCAGAGGAACTGGAATAATTATTAACATTATAATAGCTATTACCGCAATTGCTACAAAAATATCTCCTTGTTTCATAGTATCCTCCTTTTAGTATCTAAGACTATAAACATAGGCTAGGACTTCAGCTACTGATTGATATAAATCTTCAGGTATTATTTGACCAATTTCAACTGTACTATATAATGTCTGAGCAAGAGGTTTGTTTTCTATAGTTGGAATGCTGTGTTTTCTTGCTACATCTTTAATATTTTGTGCTATTAAGTCTGCTCCTTTTGCAAGTACATATGGAGCTTCATTAATTTCCTTATCATACTTTATTGCAATTGCAAAGTGGGTTGGATTTGTAATGATTACATCAGCTTTAGGTACATCTTGCATCATTCTTCTCATAGCCATTTCTCTTTGCTTCTCTTTAATTTTTGATTTTATCTGGGGGTTACCTTCGCTTTGCTTATACTCTTCTTTAATTTCTTGTTTGGACATTTTTAAGTTTTTCTCATAATCCCACCATTGGTAGCCATAATCAAAGACTGATAAAATAAATAAAGCGATTCCTGACCTAATGCCTATATCAACAACAATCTTGCCAATGTAAGTGACTATCCCTTCAATATTAAGATCTAAAAGTCTTAATATACTACTTGCTTCTTTAATCGCATATTTATAAACTAAATACCCAATAAAAAACATTTTAAATATAGACTTTAGTAACTCAACCAATGAGCGTTTAGAGATGATCTTCTTAAACCCTTCAATTGGGTTCAATCTACTTAGTTTAAATTCTAAAGTTTTTGTAGTAAATAAAAAACCTACTTGCAAATAACTTGTTGATACACCAAATATTAGTACAATTGCAGTTAAGGGACCTACTACAATAATACCAATACTAATAATTCTCATCAGTAAAATATTAATATCTCCTGTATTAAACAAATCTGATTTTAATAAGTTGTCCCTATAAAAACTACTTGTGAAATTTATCAAATTGTTAAACATATAACTTCCTAGAATTTTTAAACCTAAAAACGAAATAATTATTATGATTGCAGAGTTAATCTCTTTACTTTGTAGTACTTGACCTTTTTCTCTTGATTCTCTTCTCCGTTTAGGAGTAGCTTTTTCTGTTTTTTCTTCAGAAAATAATTGTAAATTAATTATTAAATTTTTATTCAAATATATCATCCTTTTTGAATAATCCTTAATAAATTGTATATCTCATCAGTCATATTAGAAAAAATGTTTTGTAAAGTCGCTATAAACAGTGGTAAAGTAATAATTACTGTTGCAATTCCAATAAAAATCTTTAAAGGCATTCCTACTATAAATACATTCATCTGTGGCATGGTTTTTGCTAGAATACCTAATAAAACATCTGTTAGAAAAATAACAGCCAAGACTGGACCACTTATTTTAAAACTTATGATGAAGGTTTGAGTTACAATACGGGTTATATGATTAACCATATCACCTGAAAATTTAAACTGTCCTATGGGTATGTAGTTATAAGAATTCACTAATGCCTCAATTAGAATGTGATGCCCATCTATAATAACAAATAATAAAGTGCAGATAATAAAATAAAAGGTACCCATTATAGGCACTTGTAAATTCTGTTGGGGATCAAATACATTTACCATTCCAAATCCTATTTGCATATCAATAATTTGGCCAGCTAAATACAAAATAGTAAAAAACAAATATGATGTGAATCCCAGCATTAATCCTACCAAAAGTTCTTTAATTGAAAATAATATTAATTCATAGTAGCTTATATTAGATATGTCAACTTCAACGACATTAATCAATATAAGTGAACAAAAAAACGAAAATCCAATTTTTAGTATATTAGGTATGTTGTCTCTACTAAATATTGGAGTAATGAGAAAAAGCCCTGTCATTCTTACTAAAACTAATAAAAATATACTATACTTATTTGATAGATCTAATAAAAAGGCTTCCATTTTTCATCCCTCAGCTTAATTGATATACGTATTTATATTATTAAAGAGATTAAGAGCAAAATCGATTAATACATTTAAGATCCATGGACCAAATATCAAAATAGATACAAAGACAGCAACTATTTTAGGCACAAATGCTAAAGTAGCCTCTTGAATCTGTGTAGTAGCTTGAAAAATACTAATTAACAAGCCTACAAGCAATCCAAATCCTAACATTGGTGCAGATACCATAAGAATTGTTCTAAGAGCTTCTTGTGCTATAGTTAAAACTTCACCATGACTCATAAGTATTCTCCTTAACTATTTAAAACTTGAAACGAGTTCACCAATTATTAGATTCCAACCGTCTATCATTATAAAAAGTAATAATTTAAATGGTAAAGATATCATAACTGGCGGAAGCATCATCATTCCCATAGACATTAGGGTACTCGCTACTACCATATCTATGACCAGAAAAGGTATAAAAAGTATAAATCCTATTTGAAATGCGGTTTTTAATTCACTTATGATAAAAGAGGGAATTAAAACTCTAGTTGGTATATCCTCTATTTCTTCAACATTTTCAATTTTTGCTATTTTCAAAAAAAGTGCAATGTCCTTATCTTTGGTTTGCTTAAACATAAACTCTCTAATTGGATCTATGGCTTTATTTAAAGCCTCTTCTTGCTCTAATTCGCCTGATAAGTAAGGTTGAATCGCCTCTTGATTTATTACACTAGCAGTTGGAGCCATTAAAAAAAATGTTAAAAACAAAGCTATACCAATCAATACTTGATTAGGTGGTGTTTGCTGTGTTCCTATGGCATTTCTAAGAAAGGATAATACAATTATTATCCTGGTAAAACTTGTCATCATAATTAATAGTGATGGTGCAAAAGAAAGTATAGTAAACAATACAAGTAGTTGAATAGATGTTACATAACTTTCACTATCAATATCACCATTTAATAAATCTAACGTATCACCAAATAGTGGTACTTGAGGTTCAGCATAACTAGTACTTGTAAGAAAAATCAAAAAAACAAATAGAATAATTATTATCTTAGAATGTTGTTTCATAATCTCATTCCTTACTTTTCTTAATAAATTATCAATATATTGCATCTCCAATTTAATCATTTTTTATATGTGCCTTTTCAACTATATTTTTCTTTTGCTTCAATATTTTTCTAATAATATTATTCACTTCTTTACTGTCATTTCCAAAATGAGAATTTTCAATATTCACATCTTCTTTAGCATATTTATCTAAAAGTAGTAAGTGTGAATTATTATCATATACAACATAGATGAAACCTAATATTTCAATGATAAAAACCTTAGTATTATTTCCTAAGAAAAGAGCTTCAATTACTTTCATGTTTTTTCCTCTATTCAAAGAGCTCGATTTCTTGGCCATATACTTTGTAAAGAAAAAGGCTAATATAGTTACAATAATAAAAAAACCTATATATGCTATGACCTTAAGTGCTTCGACTATCATTAGGACATCACTTCCAATTGTTGTTAATTAGTATTGCAAATTACCCTAAAACCTTCTTAACTGCTTCAATTACCCTATCTGCCTGGAATGGTTTTACTATAAAATCTTTAGCTCCTGCCTGAATAGCCTCTATAACCATAGCTTGTTGTCCCATTGCAGAACACATGACTACTTTTGCTGCATTATCCAGCTTCTTTATCTCTTTTACAGCTTGTATGCCATCTACCTCAGGCATGGTAATATCCATAATTACCAAATCTGGTGAAAGTTCTTTATATTTCTCTATAGCTTTTAAGCCGTTTTCTGCTTCTCCCAATACATCAAATCCATTCTTTGTAAGTATATCTTTTATCATCATTCTCATAAAAGCTGCATCATCAACTATTAAAATTCCATTTGCCATTATAAATCCTCCTTAATTTTTGCTTATTCTTTTTGATGGGCTAATAATATCAGTTATTCTTACCCCAAAATTATCGTCAATTACAACTACTTCACCCTTAGCTATAAACTTTCCATTTGCATAAATTTCTAGTGGTTCTCCTAGTAACTTATCCAGTTCTATTATAGTTCCTGGTCCATACTCTAAAATTTCGCCAACTTTTCTAATAGTTCTTCCTAGTTCAACAGTTATATCTATAGGAATTTCTTGGATCAATTCAATACTCTCATTATATATTTTACCTTCGCCAGTTTCAAATTGATGTAATTCGAATTCTTCAAAATTCATGGGAGGTTGTTTTGTGTTGCTTTTCTTTTCAGTATATCCACTATACTTTGTTTGCTGGATAGCTGAATTTTGATGATTTGTTTGTAATTCTGGCAAATCTACATTTTTTTCAATAGAAGAATCTAATTTTTCAATATTATTAATCATATTAACATCTTCGATCTCACCTTGTCCTAACAGTTGATTAACCATATCTTGAGCAAAATTTATTGGAATTAGCTGCATTATTTCACTATCAATCAAATCACCAACTATCATCTTAAATGAAACTTTAACAATATTCTCATCGTATTTAAAGTCATCTATATCGAATTTTCCTTCGTTTAAGTCAATTTGAAAAGCCTTTGGTGGTTCAATATCTATAAAGTTAGAGAACAACTCTGATAAGGATGTACAAGAAGATCCTACCATCTGATTCATGGCTTCACTAATGGCACTGATATCCATTTCACTAATATCCCTATCAATGTTTTTTCCATCGCCACCCATCATCAAATCAGTAATCACTTTTACATCTTGGCTTTTTAATATCAATAAATTTGCACCTTCTAAGCCCTGTTTATACTTAACATTAATTGCAACGAAAGGGATTGGATATTGCTCAGATATTTCTCTCATAGTAGTAATTGCAACCTTAGGTGTAGTAATAATAACCTTCTGTCCTAATAAAGTAAAAAGAGTTGTAGCTGCAGTACCCATACTTATATTTCCTATTTCACCTAATGCATCCTTTTCGGTCTCATTGATTATTTCATCTGCTATTTCTTCCTCTACTTTATCATAATTCCCATTCAATAGCATATCAATTTCCTCTTGACTTAGCATGTTGTTAGTCATCAGTTACATCACCTTCCTTTTGAACTCTTGTAATCATAACAGCCACTTTATTCTTGTTTGCACCAGGCTTTCCATAGAACTTTAATTGGGTACCTACATTAATAAAGATTTCATCTTTAGTTGTGTTATTTAGAAGAATAACGTCACCTCTTTGGAGGTTAATCAAATCGCCAATTGTTATTTTTGTTGAGCTTAGATTTGCACTTAAATTAACACTAGTGTTCTTAATTCTTTTACGAAGAAGCTCCTTATCAAATTGGGTAGCCTCCTTTTTAGTAGATGAAAACCACAATTTTGTACTCAATTTCTCCAGAATTGGCTCCATAACTATATGTGGTATACATATATTAATTAGTCCCTCCATATTTCCAATAGTTATATTCATTGTAATAAGTGCTATAGTCTCATTAGGAGATATAATTTGAGCAAACTGGGAGTTTGTCTCAATTTTATCTAATGTAGGAGTTAGAATAATTACATTGTCCCATGCTTGTGCAATGAGTCCAATAATTCTTTTTATTATGTTTTTTAGCAAGGTCAACTCAATTTCTGTAAAGCTTCTAATATCAACAAGTTTTTCCCCATCGCCGCCTAACAGACGATCAATAATTGCATATGCAACATTAGTTGAAATATCAATTATAATCTGACCACTTAAAGGCTCAAAGTCAACTATTGAAAGGAAAGCAGGGTTAGAAATTGCATTAGTAAACTCACTATATGCATATTGGTCAACTGTCAAAACAGCTACCTTTACTGGGGCCCTCAAATATCCAGATAGAAAAGTCTGCAGAAGCCTGCCTAGGTTTTCATGTATAATTTCAAGTGTCCTCAGCTGATCTTTAGCTATTTTTTGAGGATTTCTGAAATCATACTTTCTAACCTTTTTATCAGTAACATGACTTTTCATTTCCTTAACATCAACTTCTCCAGAGCTTAAAGCGTTAAGTAGGGCATCTATTTCATTTTGTGATAAAATTTCAGCCAATATTGTTACCTCCCTACTGTACTATAAATTCTTCAAAGTACACTCTAATAATATTCTTAGTATTAAAAATCTCAATTAATTTATTAGTTATCTCACTTTGAAGTTCTAGTAACCCTTCATTTCCTTCTAAATCTTTTTTTGTCTTATTCATCATTATAGCATTAATTTCGTGTTTTATAGAGAAATTTCTTTTTTCTAGTTCCTCAATAATTGATTCATTTGTTAATTCAAGGGTTACTTTTAACTTAACAATTTTGTTGCTATCTTTAAGGTTACAATAAATCTCACCAACGTCATAATAAAACAATTCAACTGTTTTTTCTTTTTCCGTATTTTTATTATAAGAAATTAAAAAAAACACTGAACCTACTATTACCATAATCAATACAAAAGCAATAGTAGCTAAGAGGAAAATTTTTTTTGTACTCATTTTCTCGACTCCTTTTAATTCAGTTTATATCAAATTATTGCATTGCTTCTTCAGTTTCCAATCCTTTTTTATAGATCTTTCTTATATCTGGAGGTAAGAAAGTCTTAAGCTTTTCTTCAATAATTCTAGGGTTTTCTCCTGCTTGTATAGAAAGAAGTCCCTCTATAATAAGTTCTTTAACTAGTATTTCATCACTACTCTTTCCTTTTAACTTATTAGCTAAAGGAATAAATACTGCATTGGCTAAAACTGAACCATAAAAAGTAGTTATTAAAGCTACAGACATATTAGGACCAACTGATGCCACATCTTCCATATCCTTTAGCATATTCACTAACCCAATAAGCGTACCTATCATACCAAATGCTGGTGAATAACTTCCCATGGCTTCAAACACCCCTTGTCCTTCACCATGTCTATCTTCTAGAAAGTTTAATTCGGTTTCAAGAATGTTTCTTACTAGCTCAGGATCAGTACCATCTACTATTAGCATGATGCCTTTCTTTAAAAATTCATCATTAATCTTTCCTCCTGATTCTTCTAATGCTAGTAACCCCTCTCTTCGTGCTAAATTAGAAAGTTCTATTAGCTGACTAATTACTCCTGCAGGAGCCAAATCCTGTAAAGAGAAGGCTTTTTTTACTGCTTTAAATGCTCCTAGTATTTTTTTTAAAGGATATGCAATAAATGTTGCTGCAACCGTTCCTCCCAAAGTTATGATTATTGATGGACCGTCATAAAAATTACCTATGTTACCGGAATCCATTATCCCCCAGACTGTAAAGCCTATAGCACCTATAAAACCAATAATCGTTGCTATGTCCATTAGCCACACCTCTTTTAATCCTTAATTTTAATCCTTAATTTTAAGACTAATTATACTTCTCTTATACTCAATTACCTTGTTAAGTAGTTCATCAATCGAATCCTTAACCACAATTTTCTTCCCAGTTGTTAATGTAATAACTGTATCGGGCGTTTCTTCAATAAATTCTATAAGCTCACAATTGACCATAAACTCAGATTTGTTTAATCTCATTACTTTTATCATATAACCATCCTTTTTTAAAAATTAGGCAGCAGCACTGCTGCCTAATTTAATTTATTGGTTATTATCTTTTCATATTAACTAGTTCTTGTAGCATTTCGTCAGATGTTGTTATTATTCTCGAGTTTGCTTGGAACCCTCTTTGTGTTGTAATCATTTCAGTAAATTCTAAAGATAAATCTACATTAGACATCTCTAGTGAGCCTGGAGCTATTGCTCCCAAACCACTATTGCTAGGCTTTCCTATTTGTGGTTCTCCAGAGTTTCTCGTATCGATAAAAAAGTTGTTACCAGTTTTTTGTAGTCCCATTGGATTATCAAATTTAGCCAATATAATTTGACCTAAAGCTTTCCTTTCTCCATTAGTAAAGCTTCCTATAACTGTACCTGTAGCATCTATGGCAAAACCGTCTAAATTACCTGCAGTGTTTCCATCTAGTGCATGAGGTTTAGCATCTGCTTCATTAGCATATTGGGTAAGTTGTGATAAATCTATTTCAATAGTTCCTTCATACTCTGCTGCTGCAGGATCAGTTTCAACATAGTTACCAAAGCCCACACCTATACTCTCTAAAAGAATAGTATCTTTATCTCCTGTAGCCAAACTCCCATCTATAGCAAAACTTATTGAAGTCGTTGTTGTTGATGGCGTAAAATTCACAGCACTATCACCTTTTAAAGGTTGAATATTAGTTATTACATATTCCCAATTATTAGAGTTAGAAGTGACTTTCTTTGGGTCAGTAACACCATTTAATTTGAATTTTCCATCTACATATTCATAAGCTGTACCTGTCACACCTTCTTCACTAAAACTTTTAACAAATGCATATTCTACTTTATACGAGTTGCCTAAACTATCCTTAATAATAGTATCTGTCATATGGATACTATCAGGATTTAATGTATATATTGGTGGTGTATCACTACTTGTATCTACTTTTATTGCCGTTCTAGGATCTAAATTTCCTCTCATTTCAATGTTCTTTGTTGTTGTAGGCGGAACTGTGTCTGTTTGATTAATAACTATTCCACCTATTTCACTTGTCCAATTTCCATCTACAAATTTATAGCCCAACACCTTAAATCCATCTGCAGTTACTAAGTTTCCTGCTCTGTCTAGTGTGAAATTACCTGCTCTAGTATAGTATCTGTTTTCAAAGTTTGCATCATCAGATACTACAAAAAATCCTTCCCCATCTATCATCAAATCTGTAGCATTATCTGTCCTTTGAGTCGCACCTTTTGTATGTACTGTATTTATTGAACCTACATTAACACCTAAGCCAATTTGCTGTGGATTCGTACCTCCTTTCCCCTCCTGTGGAGCAGATGCACCCCTAACAACTTGGCTGAACACCTCTTGAAAAGTAACCTGTCCTCTTTTATAGCCAACTGTATTTACATTTGCTATATTATTACCTATAACATCCATCTTTGTTTGGTGAACTCGAAGTCCTGATACTCCTGAGTACATTGATCTCATCATAATTATTTTTCCTCCCTCTTAGGCTACTTATATGTCATCTATCAATCAGACATAAATAACTTCCTTAAAAAGGTCCAGTTATATTATTATAGCCCCATCAATATTAGTGAATATATTATTTTTTAGTTGTTCCTTATTTACTGTAGTAACTATAGTTTTGCTCTTAATATTTGCAATAAAAGCCTTGTCATCCATAAGTATTAAGGCTTCTCTAACCCCTTTTATAGAAGCTTTGTTAATAGCATCTTCTATTTTTGATAATTCAATATTGTTTAAGTTGATTTTCCTTACCTGCATTCTTTCTACTGCATGTTTGGAAAAATTGATTGACTGTTTCGCTTTTACATTTCTAAGAATGTCCTCAAAATTGTGATTTTTACTATTATGTTGAGGTTGCATTTCTTTCTTTATGCTATTGTTCTGTATTATTCTGAAATTAATATTTTGAATATCTGTTTTATTCACCACTATCATCTCCTGGAGATTCAATTGGCTCTCCTGTATATGCTTCTACAGCTTTTCTAATGTTCATGAGCTCCTTAATAATCTGAACACTCCCCAAAACTTGGTTTTCATTTAATTTATCTAGAAGGTCCAAAGATTGCTCCTGAGAAGATAAAATGTTCTTATTAAGGTCTTGCATTTGTTCCAAGGTGCTAAATTGTGCCATTTGAGCTATAAATTCTTTATCTTCCATTGGGTTTAAAGGGTCTTGGTATCTTAGCTGAGTAATTAATAATTTTAGGAAAGCATCTTTCCCAAGCATTCCATTATTATTAGATTCTTCTGCTCGTTGTTGTTTATTTTCAACCTTTTGCCATATAAGGTCGTCGTTAACTTTGTTTATACTCATTTACTCACCACCTATATAGTTATATCTATATTTCCTTCTGCTGAATATAAGCCGCCAACTATCTGCATTACATTTTCTTCGTAAGCAATTTTTTCCTTAATATTATCTATACTGTGTTTGTTAGTCTTTATTCTTTGAGTTTGTTTCCAAGCATTTTTATTGTTCTTTTCAAATCCAGAGTCTTTGCCGACAGAGACATCTAATGCTTCAAATTTTAGTCCAAGTTCCTTCATACTCTCTTTAAGGGTATCTAAGTTTGATTCTATAAGCTGTTTAATACTATAGTTCTCAACATATGCTTTAGCTGTAATAACGCCCTTTTCTGAAGAAAGTTTTAGTGATATTTCTCCTAAAAAATCCGGCTTAAGTTTAATTCGTATTTCATCTTTCTTGCCCATGTCTATCTTTACCTGGTCTACAATTTGCTCAAAAATATTTTCCTTATCTAATATAGTTGTTCCTTGTTTTGTGGCTAAATTTAATTCGTTAGATAAATCTTTTTCAAAAAAATTAAAATTGTTGTCATTAAAATGAGAGAATCCATTATGTTCCTTAATCCTAATATTGGTTTGTGTATCTATGTCATCAACTAATTGTATTTCTTTGCTATTTACTAAATCTTTCTCTTCATTTACACTTTTTAAAGAAAAATCTTTTTCATTTAAAACTATCTTAGCATTAAGGTTTCCTAGCTTATCCATTGTTTTGTTTTCTACATCTATGTTAGATTTCTGGAGAAGACTGTTAAATTTAGTTTCTTCAGCTGTGTTCTTAGCTAATTCTTCTGGTTCAAATAATACTTGTGATTCTTCCTTATCCTTCATACTAACTTGAATAATCTCATTTTCTTGATTATTAGTAATTTCATAATCTTGGTTTAGAATATCATCTAAATCTAACAATACTTTCGATTCAGTTGATTCTTGTGCTATTGCAATACTCTGTTCTCCCTTTTCTGTTTCGATATCACCATCAAAGCTAGAATCCGTTATTAAATTTAAAGATATGATCTCAGGTAAAAGATTTTCGGTAACTTTCTCAGTTGACTCAACTATGTCTTCATTTTCAAAACCGATTATATTTAATGCCAACGATGGAGAACAACTATAGTTATTAATAACTTCGTTCTCTGAACCAGTATCTTCTAAATTAGTATCTGTTTTTCTTTCATCTTTTGCTTTGCCAGTTTTTGTATCCTTAGTCTGACTATTTTGATTAATTTGTTCAAAATCACTATCTCTAAATTGATCTCTTCTAGTATTATCTTTAGGTTGCATTTTTTTATAATCATGTTTCTTATTGCTTATAGAGTTGTTCTTAAAATTGCTTCTATTCTTAAAGTCTGAATAATTTGAATCATCTTTTTTGCTACTCAAAATATCTTCAAAATTACTCTTTGTTTCTCTATTGTAGCTCTTGCTCTGATTATCTGCTTTTTTTCTACTATTTAACATAGGAAAAGAAATCAAGGAATTGTAAGTTATCATTTATTCACCTCCTTTCAATGATATCACATTATTAAATCGCTAGTTCTCTTGTAATACTTGCTGCATCATTTGGATCCATAATACTTAGGATCTGTGAAACCTTCTGTTTTTTCATATTTTTTAATACATCAAGTATAATTGATGAATCAGATATAGTATAAATAGTATCCTCATCTATTTCAAAGATTGTTACACTGTTTTTGTTTTTAATCATCTTTTCTACAATCTTAACTACCTCCACAGGCTCAATTTTTTCATATAAAACTACTAACTCATCAATTTTTTGATTGTATTGTTTTTTGAAACTTATTGTCTGCATGATTTTTACAGTTCTTGATTCACTCTCGCCTAAAAGTTCTTCAAATATCTCTATGCTTGAAATAACATCATTGACAAAATCTTCATCTGCACCTAAAAGTATCTCCGCTGCTTTGCTTATACTAAGATTCATATAAATCTTAGATAAATCATCAATCTTATAACTGTCAGTATTTCCTAGTTCAGAAATAGCTCTTTCCGTATCCATTACCTCATAAACCTTTGCTTTACTATATAACTCATTAAACTTTTTATCTTTTTGAAGTAATAGTGATTCGATTTCCTTTCTCCTATTTGAATCAATATTAGAAATTATCTTATCGTATACATCCGGCTGGATATAATAAAGCATATCGGTAGCTGTTTTCAGGTTTATATTTGAAAATATTCTTCTTAATTCGTTTTTGCTATCTGTTCTTTCAGACAAAATTTCAATATCTCTTATAGCTAAAATCAGTTCTAAGTTTTCTAGCCTCCTAATCTCTTCACTTAATTCTGCTTCTTCTTCATCTTTAATCTCATCATATAAAGTATGTAGCAAGTCTTTTCTCAGTTCTATATTTCTTACTAAAATAATAATATCCTTTGTTTTATTTGCTGATTTTCTATTCATGTTTTTTATGATATTATTATATAATTCTTCATCTGATTTCTTAATTATGTAAAGCTTATCTGCAGAGCTTTCTTCTTTAATAGAAAGATAATAATTAGCTAGATAAAGTTCTTTTTCTTCCCTTTCGCTCTCTGTAGGGTATTTGCTGAAATATTCTCCAACTATACCAGGAGTATTTCTTAGATATTCATTTGTTGACTTTTTAAAATCTTTATTTGTAAAATATACCAACATAAAAACAATAAGAGGTATTAGTATAAAAACCAAAGCAAATATTAAAATAATTTTAATAATTTCTTTGTTCTTTTTTTCCTTAGTCATTTTTGTCCCCCATATTTTTTGCTACTTTGGTAGCTAACAATCTGATCAACAACTTTATCTTCTTCCTTCTTTACATCATACAAGTAATTATCAAAATCTCTATCTTTCAAATTTTCAAGTGTTTTCCTCTCAACTGAAGAAATTATAAGTGTTTTTCTAGCCTTTTCAACTTTGTTCTCCGCTTTTTCTACTATATCTTTTTGATTAGTCAACTTCTCTTTTACATTATCCAAGTATTGGCTATAGCTTCTTAAATCCTTTATTTTAGCTGTTAAAAGCATATTATCTCTTTCTACATTAATGCTATCTTTATGCGATAATATTTCTTCCAAAATAACAATCTCATCATTTAGGTGTTTTTTTGCTTTCCCAAATTCTGTTTTGTTAATATCTTCAATTCTTTCTCTATATTCTAATATTTTCTCTAATCTAAATTTAAATTTTTCCACAAAATCAACCCCTTTTTAAACTAGTTAGTATTAGAATTATCAATAATTGCTCTTAGCATATTAATTGTTTGATCAAAAGAAAAATCTATATCTTTATCTTGTTTTAAAAAATTGTTGATTTTATCATTTAAATTTATTGATTTGTCAATTTTAGGATTGGTTCCCAACTTATACGCACCTATATTAATTAGATCTTCAGCTTCTCTATAAGTAGCCATAATATCTTTCATTTCATTGGAAATAGATATATGCTCTTTTGAGCAAATGTATGGCATTACCCTGCTGATACTCTGTAATACATCTATTGATGGGTAATGATTCTGGTTTGCAAGCTTTCTAGTCAATACAATATGTCCATCTAATATACCTCTTACTGCATCTGTAATTGGTTCATTCAAGTCATCACCATCAACTAAAACAGTATAAAGACCAGTAATGCTACCAATAGAAGATGTCCCTGCCCTCTCAAGAAGTTTAGGTAACACAGAAAAAACTGAGGGCGTAAAGCCACGTGTAACTGGTGGTTCTCCAATAGCTAGACCTATTTCTCTTTGGGCCATAGAAAACCTTGTTAGAGAATCCATCATTAACATAACATTTTTGCCCAAATCACGAAAATATTCAGCTATAGCAGTTGTTAGTAAAGCACCTTTCATTCTAACCAGAGCAGGTTGATCTGAAGTAGCCACCACAACCACTGAATTTGATAAGCCGGCTTCTCCTAAATCATTTTCTATAAATTCTCTTACCTCTCTACCTCTTTCTCCTATAAGTCCAATAACATTGATATCAGACTTTGCATTTCTTGCAATCATTCCCATTAATGTACTTTTACCTACTCCACTTCCAGCAAATATTCCAATCCTTTGACCCATCCCACATGTAAGTAAACCATCAATTGTCTTGACTCCTAGTGGTATTGCTTCTGAAATTTTTGTTCTTTTTAAAGGATTTGGTGGCATATTCGAGACTGGGTATTTTTTCAATGTTAAAATTGGCCCCTTATCATCCATAGGGTTTCCTAAACCATCTACTATTCTTCCTCTCAACTCTTCACCCACACTGACTTGTAAGGTATGGCCACTAGCAATGACTCTACTACCTGGCCCAATTCCTTCCATATCACCAAATGGCATTAAAAGTATCTGGTCTTCTCTGAATCCAACTACTTCTGCCATAATAGGATAGCTTGAGTTAAAAGGTTTAATGTAACACAATTCACCTATATTGGCCTGAGGTCCTCTAGACTCAATAGTTAGTCCTGTGACTTTGGTAATCTCACCAGTATATTTGATAAACTCAGAATTTTCTATAGCATTAAAATACTTATTTAAATTTATTGTATTCATTATTATCACTCGCTGTTAAGTAATATAGTTAGTAACTTTTTCATTTCTTCTATTTGGGTTTCAATACTCACATCAACATTACCTTTTGAGCCTTCTATTATACAACCACCCTTTAAAAGTGTAGAATCTATACGCAATTCAATATCTTCAACCAGATTTGCCATTGCCATTATTCTCTGTTTTGACATCTCTACAATGTCATAATCATATTTAGAAACCCAAATTATGAGCTTCTCTTTTACATTTAAACTGTTAATTCCTTTTAAAACTATTGAAATTATCGTTTCTTCATCATCAATAAGCTTTTGATTCACTATTTTTTCGCATATACTCATTATCATACTAATAATGTCTTCTTCAATATGAGAGAAAAAAGTATCTCTTTCTTTGAAATAGTCTTTCTTAATCTGATTTGCTTCCACTATTAAATCATCTGAAATTATTTTACCTTCATTATATCCTTTTTCAAATCCTGAATTGTAGCCATCATCATTTGCTTTAATGCAAATATTTTTTGCGCGTTCGTGTGTTTCTTCAAGAACCTTTTCTGCATCTTTCCTTGCCTGAGAAATTATACTCTCAGCTTCTAATTTTGAATCCTCTATAATTCTATTGGCTAGTAATTCAGCCTCTTCAATTCTATTTAACATTTCCTTTTCTTTTAAATGTTGTTCATCCTGTGTAGATTCTATTTTCTTTACAATCCTAACCTGAGAAGATTTAACAATACTAGACAATAACATCATCTCCTCCTCTAGGCGTTACTATCTCACCTTCTTCTTCAAGCTTACGTATTACATTAACAATATTCTGTTGAGCCTCTTCAATATCCTTTATTCGAATTGGTCCCATGAACTCCATATCCTCTTTGATCATTTCAACTAAACGTTTAGACATATTATTAAATACAACATCTTTAACTTCTTCACTTGCACTCTTAAGGGCAATAGCCCATCTACTATTATCTATTTCTCTAACAAATCTTTGAATAGATCTGCTATCTAAAGTAACTATATCTTCAAACACAAACATTCTCTTTCTTATTTCTTCAGATAACTCTGCATCTCTAATATCAAGTTCTTCCATTATATATTTCTCAGTCCCTCTGTCAACGGAGTTAAGAATAGAAACTATTGTAGAAAGTCCTCCAGCTGTAGTATAATCTTCTGAAACTAATGTTGAGAACTTGCTTTCTATTACTCGTTCAATCTCTTTTATTACTTCAGGAGAAGTTCTATCCATAACTGCAATTCTTCTAGCTACATCCGCTTGTTTATCACCAGGTAATTTTGCTAAAATTTGAGCAGCTTGAACAGGCATTAAATAAGCTAAAATCAAAGCAATAGTTTGTGGATGTTCACTTTGTATATAATTAAGTATTTGGCTAGGGTCAGCCTTTCTAATGAATTCAAAAGGTCTCACTTGAAGAGAAGCTGTTAACTTGTTTATGATATCAACTGCCTTTTGTGATCCTAAAGCTCTTTCTAATACATCCTTTGCGTAATTAATACCACCCTCAGATATGTATTCTTGTGCTAGACATAGCTGATAAAAACTATCAAGTACATTATCCTTTTCCTCAGGTGAAACAACTCTCATATTAGCTATTTCTAGGGTTAACTCTTCAATTTCTTCATCACTTAAATGTTTAAAAATTTCTGCTGATTTCTGAGGTCCTAGAGTTATTAAAAGAATTGCTGCTTTCTCTTTCCCCTTCATAGATTGCTTTCTAGACATAATTTCACCTCTATTCTTCATTCAGCCAAGTTCTTAATAGTTGCGCTACTGAATCAGGCTTTTTGTCAACAAAATTGCTAATTTGTTCTTTTATTTTCGATTTTTCAGAATCAAAATCAAAATCTTCTATTATAGTTATCTCGCTAGCTTTTTGCTCTATCATTTCACTAATATCGATTTCATCTTGTTTTCTTTTTCTATAGATAATCACAACACCTATACCCAAAATAATGGGTATTGCTAACAAGTACCATAACCAAGTTTGTGTGCTTAATTCTGTGTCTCTATCAATTTCGCCTTGACTAAATAAAGAATCATTAAATTTCATAGCACTAACTTCTACTTGTTTAGTGTCAAGTCCTGTAGCTGCATATATTAAGTCAGTAATTTCATTCCTTAATTCATCATTTAGCTCATAGTCTGGTAATGAATCGCTATTCATTATAATAGCAACAGTAATTGATTCTACTAGTCCAGGAGTCTTTCTAATCTGCTTATTTATTTCATTCAATTCAAAGTTAATGGTTTCACTTGCTTTATTATACTTTGAATTTTCACCAGTTTGTTGAGCATAATCTGTTATGTCGTTAATATTAGGATCCACTCCGGGAACTCCACCGTCAACCATATTTTCCATTTGCTCTTCTAACTTTTCCATGCTTCTTATTAAGCCTTCCTCCATACCTTCAACAGGTGGATTAAACTCTTGTATGCTTATCATTTCAGTATTAAAATCCATTTTTACTCCAGATCTTACTACAACATTCCCGTATCCAAAAACATTTTCAAGAAAATCTTTTATGCTTCTATTTATTCTTTCTTGCAGACCTTGTTGCATGTTTAGTTGTTCAGTTAGATTATAGCTTTCTAGATTATCACTAGTTACCGTCAATACCCTTCCTGAATCATCCACCACAGAAACATCATCGGGTTCCATTCCTACAGCTCGTCCTACATGGTCTTGGATACCACGTACCTGATCAGAATTTAAAGTTCGTCCCTTAGATAGTGTTACAAATACAGATGCAGATGGTTTATCCTCGTTACTTAAAACATAACTAGTGTTCTCAGGTATGTTTAAAAAAACTGATGCTTCCTTTATTCCATCTATCTTCTCAATGTCTAAAGCTAAGTCATTTTCGCGTCCATAATTAGCTCTTTGTTTTTTATCATATTCAGTCATGGTCCAACTTGATTCATTCAAAGCGTCTTCTCTACTATATCTTCCTTTAGGAATTCCTTCTGTAGCTAGTTCCATTTTTGCTCTACTCGCCAACTTTTCAGGTACTAATATAGTAGTCCCATTTCTCTCATCTTTCCATGGTATATTAATGTCATCCAATTTTTTAGTTATAACTCCAGCATTATTTAAATCCAAACCACTGAAAATAACTTCATATTTTGTTCTTGTAACAAAAAGTATTATAAGAGTAAGAGAAAATAAAACAACTAGGCTTCCGACTAAAAGCTTTATTCGTTTTTTCTTCTCGAGGTTATTCCAAAACTCGCTTAATTGCCTTGTAATTTGCTGTAAAGATTCTGCCACTACATCACCTCATTTTTTACCATTAATGTATTTTATACCTGCATCCTCATAATTTCTTTATATGCATCTACAACCTTATTTCTAATGGTAAGAGTCATTTGTAGAGCTATCTTAGCTTTTTCTGAAGCTATGGTTACATCATGAATATTCTCTACTTGTCCTAAAGCTAGTAGTTTAGTATAGTTATCCGAATCCTTATGTAATTGATTAACATCATCTAATGCATTCTTAAGATAGTCATTAAATGATGTATTTACACCAGTATCTTTAGTAGAAATACTATTGTTGTTTATTTTATCAAAACCATTTAAATTTGTAATTTTCATATTTTCCTCCATT
>JBBAFY010000008.1:0-58271 GCA_041655135.1 Tissierellales bacterium | reverse complement strand
TGATGTAGGTGCTATAGAGTATGTTCACAAGCAGCTTGTTGCTAGGCGTGATGCAGGTAAAGCAGTATTTCTTGTATCATTGGAATTGGATGAAGTCATGGAAGTAAGTGATCGTATTTTAGTCATATACGAGGGAGAGATAGTTGGAGAGCTTGATCCAAAGAAAACAACTGTACAAGAGCTTGGACTTTACATGTCAGGAGCAAAACGTGATACCGTAAAGGAGATTAATGATGCAGGATAAAAATAGTACACTCAAAAAAAACAGATTTGACTTTAAGAGTATAAGAAATATGGTTGGACTTTCTTCATTTTCTTCTGCACTAATGGCTATTATTCTTGGTTTAGTTTTTGGTTTTTTAGTAATGCTTTTAGCAAAACCAGGGAGCGCTTTAGCAGGATTTCAAAATGTAGTTTTTGGAGGATTCAATAGGATAGGCGATGTGTTCTATTATGCAACTCCAATACTCATGACAGGTCTTGCCGTTGGATTTGCATTTAAGATGGGATTATTTAATATAGGGGCATCAGGACAGTATACTATGGGAATGTTCTTTTCTTTATATGTAGGATTTATGTGGGACTTGCCTAGTAGTATACATTGGATAGTTGCTGTTTTAGCTGGGATGATCGGAGGAATGCTTTGGGGCTTTATGCCTGGAATTTTTAAAGCTCTTCTAAATGTAAATGAAGTAATTACTTCAATAATGTTTAACTATATAGGCATGTATCTAGTAGATATGTTAATTCAAGGAAGTTCAGTTATGTATGTGTCTAATAAAACAAGAACAAACTATCTACCATCTGAGGTTCAGATTCCTTCTCTTGGGATACCAGGTTCCAATGTAAATCTAGGAATTATTTTAGCAATAATAATTGCAATTATTCTGTACATAGTGCTCCAAAAAACTACCTTTGGTTATGAATTGAAGGCAACAGGTATTAACAAGTATGCTAGTGAGTATGCTGGTATGAAAGGCAAGAGAAATATAATTATTACAATGGTAATCGCAGGTGGTCTTGCAGGGCTTGGAGGAGCATTTGCTATACTAGCTCCATCAGCTATTGCAGGTAGCAGTATGACTTACGAGCCTATTAATATTATTGCTGCTAATGGGTTCAATGGTATAGCTGTTGCACTTTTAGGAAACTCACATCCAATTGGCACTATATTATCAGCAGTGTTTATTTCTCACATACAACGTGGGGGTACTCTTGCAAGCCTTGTAGGCTATAAGCCTGAAATAATAGATGTTGTTGTTGCAGTTATTATTTACTTCTCAGCTTTTGCATCCATAATGAATACAACAGTTGCTAACTTCTTTAAGAATCATCTTAGAAAGAAGCAAAAAGCTTCTGATAACAGTATAGAGGAGGCAGAATAATGAATACTATATATTATCTAATTCAAAATATGCTTCCTGTAGCAATGCCATTGCTTCTTGTAGCATTAGGTGGTATGTTCAGTGAAATAGGTGGTGTGGTAAACATTGCACTTGAAGGGATAATGCTTTTTGGAGCATTTTTTGGAGCTTTATTTGTACTAATTGTTCAAGGCTCAGGTATGGATCCACAAACCGTTTTACTTTTAGGAATGCTGGTTGCTGCAGTGGCAGGTGTAATATATTCTCTCTTATTATCTTTTGCAGCAGTTAATATGAAAGCAGATCAGGTTATAACCGGTACATCTCTGAATATGCTTATACCAGCAGCTATTTTGCTTTTCTCAAAAATGTTCTTATTTAGTGATGGTGTTACTACAAACATGAACTTTTATATTAGAGAAATACCTGTTTTAGGAAAGATTCCAGTATTAGGGCCTATGTTTTTCCAGAAAACTTATTTAACAGTTTTTATAGGTGTAGTTTTATTGATTATTTCGGTTATTATTTTCTATAAAACTAAGTTTGGCTTACGACTTAGAGCATGTGGAGAACATCCCCATGCTGCGGACTCTGTAGGTATCAATGTTTATAAAATGAGATATGCAGGTACTTGCATTTCTGGTATTCTAGGTGGGATTGGAGGATTTTTCTACTCAGTTGGAGTCATGGATGGCAATGTAAATGGGCATACAGGAGTAGCAGGATTTGGATTTTTGGCATTGGCAGTTATGATTTTTGGTCAATGGAAACCTATGAAAATTTTATTTGCATCCTTGTTCTTTGCATTTCTTAGAACTCTAGCGTATTCTGTAGCATTAATACCATTTTTGAACAACCTAGGTATTAATCAGACTTTCTATAAGATGATGCCATATTTGGCAACTATGGTTGTACTTGCATTTACATCGAAAAAATCAAGAGCACCAAAAGCAGAAGGTGTTCCCTATGACAAATCACAGAGATAGTTAAATTAGCGGAAAATTTGAGAAGGACTTTCAGATTAATTAAAGCCTTGAATAGAATTGAAATTCTATTCAAGGCTTTTTAATGTGCAGGGGGGCATCAGATAGGTCGTAGTTTCTGAAACTAATTCTTTTATCAATTCTTTGACTGAAACAATTTTATTTATGAGAGGTGCGTTAGCTCCCGCAAAGACAAAACCAGAATTCAAATTTCCTTTTTGTGCATTGATAAGTGCACTAGCTATGCAATATTGAACTTCTTTAGGATTGCATGGTTTTAAGCAATTAGTGATACACTGGACAGGCTTTTTTAGCCCTAACTTAGCTTCATTTAAGAAATTATTCTTTATCGCTCGTCCAATCATTCCAACAGGGCTTTCTATAAGTTTAATATCTTCAGGCTTACATTCAACATATGATTGCTTAAACATATCAGAAGCATCACATTCATGTGTAGCAGCAAAACGACTTCCTATTTGTACACCAGATGCACCTGCTTTTAATAATCTGGCAATATCTTTACCATTGAAAATACCACCAGCAGCAATAACTGGTATTTTTCTGCCGTAT
Organism: Tissierellales bacterium; assembly: GCA_041655135.1. Lineage (GTDB taxonomy): Bacteria > Bacillota > Clostridia > Tissierellales > Proteiniboraceae > Proteiniborus. The sequence continues at coordinate 55,354 of JBBAFY010000008.1, read as the reverse complement.
TTTTCTTCAGTAGGTTTTATAGCACATAAAACGTCTTTTACTAGTGTTTTAAGTTCATTAGCTGAATCTGAAAGACCTTCTATAGAAAAGCCTAGATGTCCTCCTGCCTTTGGTCCTTCTACGACTATGGCATCTGGTGCGACCTGATAGTGTTTATCCCAACTTCTACATATTATGGAAGCTGTTCTAGCTGAAGATACAATGGGAACAATCTTCGTATTAGTTCCCTTGGTGTACTTTGGCAATCCCAGTGGAAGACCAGCTCCTGAAAAAATAATATCTACTTTTTCTTGTACGGATTCTTTGACCATCTCATCAAAATTGTTAAGCACAGCCATTAGATTTATGCCTATAATTCCATTGCTACAAATCTCTTTAGCTCTTCTTATATGCTTTCTTAGAGCATTAAGATTAGCTTCTTTTTTATTTTTAAAATAATTAGGTTCATCAAATCCGATTTCAACACCAGAAATAACTCCTATACCTCCATTTAAAGATACATTTCCTGCTAAAGATGATAATGAGATTCCTACTCCCATCCCACCTTGTACAATAGGAACTTTTGCAACTAAATTGCCTATTTTTAAACTGGGTAACATCATGTATATCCTCCTCTTGTTGCCTTCATCAGTATGAAAGTATTTCTTTTGTTAGTATATTAATATAACATCATATCAATACCAGGTACTAATACTAAGCATATAAGATTTTATAATAAAAGTAAATACTTATTTATGTAAATCAATATTTATATAGATAGTTATGATTAAAATGAATATATAACTTAAGTAGAATCAACATTTGAGCAATGAAAACATATATATATTATATAAACATTCAATATGAAGGGAGTAAGGGTAATGCAAATACACGTAGTACAAGCAAGACAAACAATATTTGGGATAGCTCAGGCATATAGCACAACAGCTGAGGAGATTATCACCTCTAATCAGTTAAGTAATCCTAATCAATTAGTGATAGGTCAGGCTTTAGTTATTCCAATTGTGGGAAGCTTTTACTGGGTCCAATCGGGAGATAGCCTATTTAGTATTGCAAGAAGATATGACATAACTTATCAAACACTTGCACGTGTAAATAATATTTCAATAGACCAACCACTCCAAATTGGCCAACGGTTATATATACCTCCACAAACAAGGCGAAATGCAGAGACTAATGCTTATGTGGAGCCAATAGGAGGAAGAGTAAGCCCAGCTTTAGAGCAAGCGACAAGAGAAGCTTCACCTTATTTAACTTATTTAGCACCATTTAGTTATCAAATTCAAAGAGATGGAAGCTTAATGGCACCACCATTAAATAATTTTCCACAAATTGCAAGAGAAAATGGCGCCACCTTGATGATGGTAATAACAAACCTAGAGGGAGGAAAATTTAGTGATGAAGTTGGAAGAATAATTTTAACAAACGAGAACCTGCAGGACACCTTATTAAATAATATAGTTAGCATTGGTCATGAGATAGGCTTTAGTGATATTCACTTTGATATGGAATTTTTGCCTCCAGAAAATCGTCAGGATTATAATAGGTTTTTAAGAAAAGCAAAGGATAGACTTTCACCTGAAGGCTTTTTAATGTCAACAGCACTTGCACCGAAAACTAGTGCCGAACAAGTAGGTGCTTGGTATGAGGCACATGATTATAAGGCTCATGGTGAAATTGTGGATTTTGTAGTTCTAATGACCTATGAATGGGGATATAGTGGAGGTCCTCCAATGGCTGTATCACCTATAGGACCCGTTAGAAATGTAGTAGAATTTGCCCTATCGGTAATGCCAGCAAATAAAATAATGCTTGGACAAAATTTATACGGATATGATTGGACATTGCCTTTTGTTCCTGGAGGACAATTTGCAAGAGCAATAAGTCCACAACAGGCCATAGAAATTGCACGTATTAACAATGTACCTATCCAATATGATATTATTGCTCAGGCCCCCCACTTTAACTATACAGGTACTAATGGGAGACAGCATGAGGTATGGTTTGAAGATGCTAGATCTATTCAAGCTAAATTTAATTTAATTAAGGAACTAGGACTTAGAGGAATTAGTTATTGGAAGTTAGGACTTAGTTTCCCACAAAACTGGCTATTATTAAGAGACAACTTTATTGTAGTAAAACGATAAAAAACAAACAGTGGTGTTATATCTACATCACTGTTTGTTTTTTATAGTCTTTGCTGTAATAGGTGTAAAACTTATGAGGCCTTCTTCTTTAAAGAAAATAGAGATATACTAGTTGACTCCCACAAAGGCCAATTTTATAAAGGAAAAAAGTAAGTCGCAGTTATGTGCTTATTTTTTTATCCTAATTATCCTAAGACAGAAAAAATCTATACAGCCTAAAGAAGTGGGAATTGAATATTTATAGAATAAGTGCTATGATTTATATAGTGAAAAAAATATCGAGTTATTAGTTAGTAAAGATGTCAAATCTTATGAGAGAGGTGTAAAATGACAGTTACACTTTTAGACTACATAAATCAACTTATTACTAATCCAGCACTTGTAATTACAACTATTCTAACATTAAGTGTTATACTAGTTAATGGTTGGACAGATGCACCTAACGCTATTGCCACCTGCGTTTCTACACGTTCCATGACTCCTCGAGCAGCAATTATCATGGCTGCAATTTTTAATTTCCTTGGTGTTTTATTTATGACTATGTTCAATGCAACAGTTGCACAAACTATATATAATATGGTTGATTTCGGAGGAGACCCATATAATGCTTTGGTAGCACTTTGTGCTGCACTATTTGCCATTGTTCTTTGGGCTACAACAGCATGGTGGTTTGGAATCCCCACTAGTGAGAGTCATGCGCTGATTGCTGGTATATCTGGAGCTGCTATTGCATTGCAAGGAGGTATAAGTGGCATTAATCCTAATGAATGGATTAAGGTTCTTTATGGATTAATTCTTTCAACAGCAATGGGCTTTGGATTAGGCACTTTAGTAGTAAAAACAATTGAGTTATTTTTTAAGAGCTTTGATAGGAGAAAGACATTTACTTTTTTTAGAAATGCCCAAATTGTAGGTGGTGCTGGTATGGCATTCATGCATGGTGCACAGGATGGGCAGAAATTTATGGGGGTTTTTATGCTAAGTGCATTTTTAGCACAAGGACAAGCATCAGTGACTGAGTTTGTAATTCCTATTTGGTTAATTTTTCTTTGTTCTGCTGTGATGGCTTTAGGCACTTCAATAGGAGGTTACCGTATCATAAAGGCAGTAGGAATGGATATGGTAAAGCTTACTACATATCAAGGGTTTGCTGCTGATCTTGCAGCAGTCATTTCTTTATTTACTGCATCAATTTTGGGATTGCCTGTTAGTACAACCCATACTAAGACAACTGCAATAATGGGTGTCGGCGCAGCAAAGCGTATATCATCTGTAAATTGGGGAGTAGTTCGTGAGATGGTTCTTGCTTGGATTTTGACCTTCCCAGGGTGTGGATTAATTGGTTATCTCATGGCTTTGCTATTTATGAGAGTATTTTAAATATTATTTATGGAAAGAGGTAGAATATGGATCGTAAAAAGGGTGTTAATTATTTCAATACCTTTGTAGAATTGGCAGATTATTCCTGCCAAGCTGCAAATTTATTAAATGAAATTGTAAATAACTTCAAAGCAGATGAATTAAAAGAAAGAATGAAAGAAATGCATAATATAGAGCATAGTGGGGATGAAGCTAGAAATGTAATGATAAGAACTCTTGTGAAGGAGTTTATTACCCCAATAGAACGAGAAGATATATTAGCTATGGCGGATGCAATAGATGAAGTAACAGATACTATTGAAGATGTTTTAATGTGCATGTATATGTACAATATTACATATGTGCATGATCATGCTATTATAATGACTGAAGTTGTTGTGAGATGTTGCCAAGCATTGAAACTGTTAATAAATGAATTTCATAATTTTCGAAGATCTCAAAAATTGCATGGTTTAGTTGTAGAAGTAAACCATCTTGAAGAAGAGGCGGATAAGTTATTTATGGAAGCAGTAAGACATCTGTATGTAACCTGCAAGGACGTTTTAGAAATTACCGCTTGGGATAAAATATATAACTACTTAGAAAAGTGTTGTGATGCATGCGAGCATGTTTCAAATGTAATTGAAAGTATATATTTGAAGAATTCTTAATAGAGTAAAAAGCACAGATTATAGGCCGTTAAAACCCATAGTCTGTGCTTTTTTGTTATATTAATTATAGGTCTATTTTTTTATGATTTATTAAGTACTTCGCTGATATTCCTGGTTCTGTCATATTAATTGTGTCTAAAACATCATTAAGTTCGGCTTCATTTAAAATATTATTCTTAAGTATAATATTTCTTATAGGTTCACCAGTATTTATTGCTATTTTTGCAATTTCAGCAGCCTTTTTATACCCTACATGTGGACATATGGCTGTAACAATTCCAATACTATTTTCTACTAAATCTCTACATCTTTCCCTATTAGCAGTAATGCCTTTAATACAGTTTTCAGTAAATGTATTTATTCCATTTGATAGCATTTCTATGGATTGGAATAAGTTGAAGAATATTAGTGGTTCAAAAGCATTTAACTCTAATTGTCCAGCTTCAGCAGCCATAGTTACTGCAACATCGTTACCGATAACTTTAAATGCTACTTGGCTCATTACCTCAGGTATAACCGGGTTAATCTTTCCTGGCATAATTGAAGAACCATTTTGCTTTGAAGGAAGATTTATTTCGCCGAAACCAGTCCTTGGTCCAGATGACATAAGTCTTAAATCATTTGATATTTTTGATAAGTTAACAGCACATGTCTTAATGACAGAGGAAACAGAAACAAAGCAATCTAGATTTTGTGTTGAATCTATTAAGTCCTCTGCCTGGCGCAAATCTAAACCAGATACAAGTTGTAGGTTAGGTATTACCCTATCAAAATATTCATCATCAGCGTTTACACCTGTACCTATAGCAGTTCCACCCATATTTACAACCATAAGCTCATCTCTTACTCTTATGATTCTTGATATATCTCTTTTTATTACAGAGCTATAAGCCTTAAATTCTTGACCTAGTCTAATAGGAACCGCATCCTGCATTTGGGTTCTACCCATTTTAATTACATCGTTAAATTCTATGGATTTTTCTAAAAAAGCGCTATGTAAATTTTCTAATTCTCTAATTATTTTAGGAAGTAGCTTTAAAATAGTTATCTTACCAGCTGTTGGAATAACATCATTTGTAGATTGCCCCATATTTACATGATCATTAGGATGAACAAAGTTATAAGCCCCTTTTTCTCCTCCCATTATTTCATTAGCTCTATTTGCAACTACTTCATTTACGTTCATATTTGCAGATGTACCAGCTCCACCTTGTATAGGATCAACAATAAATTCTTCATGAAGATTTCCAATAGTAATCTCATCACAAGCTTGGACTATTGCTGTTTCAATTTTTTTTGTCAAAAGTCCAACTTCTCTATTAGTTATAGCAGAAGCTTTTTTTACAATGGCAAGGCTGTTTATAAATTCTTTATGCATTCTAGTACCTGTTATGTTAAAGTTCTCAGCAGCCCTTAATGATTGTACGCCGTAGTATGCATCTATAGGGACCTGCTTTGTGCCTATAGAATCACTTTCTTCTCTAAAGTTTGTAAGACCTTCTGTTATACTCATTTTTTAATCCCCCTTATGGATGATGTTATTTAAATTACATGACTAAACGTCCAGACCGAGAAAACTCTACCTGAACTACTAAAATATAAAGAAGAAAAAACCTTCTAAAAACTGTTAACATAGTTATTAAATTAACAATTTAAACTAACCATGCTCATTATAGCCCTTTTGTAAATAATAATCAACAAAATGTGGAGCCTTGAATTTAAAGAAGTGTTAACCTACAAGGAATGGCTTTAATCACAAGTTGTTGAAATATAAAGAATATTTAACAAATTACGTTTTGTTCAAGAATCGAGTAATTATGCTAAATGTTGAACTGATAATGTATAATTATTTTAGAGTATAATCTTTTTATCTATAAAGAAGGATTTTGCAATTACTCATAGAATCATGAATAGGGGCAACTCATAACTGATAATAGTATAATTGTTTCCAAATATCATGAAGAGGTGAAGGCGATGCGAGAAGTAGATGTAAGTATTATTCAAAAACTAGTAGCAGAGAAATGCATTTCTTCTAATATATATATAGAGGAAGATATAATGAAGGCCTTTGTAAATGCAAAGGATAAGGAAAGCTCACAAGTAGGTAATATGGTGCTGGACATGCTTATTAAAAATGCACAGGTAGCTAAAGAAGAGGAGATACCCCTATGTCAGGATACTGGAATGGTAGTGGCCTTCGTAGAAGTAGGACAAGATGTTCATTTTATAAATGGTAATATTACCGATGCCATAAATAATGGTGTAATAGATGGCTATAGGGATGGTTATTTAAGAAAATCAGTAGTTGAGGATCCACTTCTTAGAGATAATACTAAAGATAACTCACCAGCAATTATTTATTATAATATAGTTTCTGGAGATAAGGTGAAAATCGAGCTTATGTTTAAAGGCTTCGGCAGTGAAAATATGAGCCAAATTAAAATGCTCAAGCCTTCAGATGGAGAAGAAGGGGTATTTGATTTTGTTATTAAAGCAGTTAAGGATGCTGGACCTAATCCATGCCCCCCTATAATAGTAGGAGTAGGTATAGGTGGCACAATGGATAAAGCAGCCAACCTAGCAAAATATTCTTTGATAAGACCAATAGGTTCAAGAAATAAATCAGAGCATTTTGCAAGATTAGAGGAAAGACTATTAGAAAAAATTAATAAATTAGGTATAGGACCCCAAGGTTTAGGTGGAGTAACTACTGCATTAGATGTTCATATAGAAAGCTATCCTACACATATTGCAGGACTCCCAGTTGCAGTAAATATCAACTGCCATTCTTCAAGGCATAGTAGGATAGTTTTATAGATTATATTAAACTAGAGGTGAACAAAATGACTGTAAAATCAATAAACACTCCATTAACAAAAGAAGTGTTAAGAGAATTAAAAGCAGGGGATGTAGTGTCCTTAAATGGAATAATTTATACCGGAAGAGATGCTGCACATAAACGTCTAATGGAAACAATTAATAGTAATGAGGAGCTACCATTTGATATAAAGGATGCAGTGATTTTTTATGTTGGACCTAGTCCAGCAAAGCCTGGAAAGATAATAGGTGCAGCAGGTCCTACAACTAGCTATAGAATGGACGGCATGACTGTACCATTACTAGAGTTAGGACTATCAGCCATGATAGGGAAAGGACGTAGGAGTGCTGAGGTAGTAGAGAGCATGAAAAAGAATGTAGCTGTATACTTTGCAGCAGTTGGTGGTGCAGGGGCTTTAATAGCCAGCTCTGTTAAGGAATCAGAAGTAGTAGCTTATGATGATTTAGGAACAGAAGCCATTAGAAGATTAAGGGTAGAAAATATGCCTTTAGTAGTATGTATTGATACTTACGGAAACAATTTATATGACAATATTAAATAATTAGGAGGATAAGTTTCATGAAAGACTACAATGAATTATCACTACAAATGCATAGGGAAAATAAAGGAAAGGTAAGTATAAAAAGCAAGGTAAAAGTAGAAAATAGAGACGATTTATCTATGGCCTATACACCAGGTGTAGCTCAGCCATGTAAAGAAATAGCAAATTGCAAGGATAAAGTATACGAATACACATTCAAGGGCAATTCTGTTGCAGTGATAAGCGATGGAACAGCAGTGCTAGGATTAGGAGATATAGGTCCTTATGGTGCTATTCCAGTAATGGAAGGTAAAGCAATATTATTTAAGACATATGCAGATGTTGATGCATTTCCTATATGTTTAAATACAACAGATATAGAAGAAATAATTAGAACAGTAAAGCTATTAGAGCCTGTATTTGGTGGAATAAACCTAGAAGATATAGCTGCGCCAAAATGTTTTGAGATAGAGAAAAGACTAGATGAAGAGTTAGATATTCCGGTTTTCCATGATGACCAACATGGCACTGCTATAGTAGTGTTAGCGGGATTAATTAATGGATTAAAGATAGCAAAAAAAGAATTTGCAGATTTAGAGGTTGTTATAAATGGTTCTGGTGCTGCTGGTATAGCTATAGCAAAACTTCTATTAAGCGCGGGTGTAAAGGATGTAATTCTATGCGATAGAAAAGGAGCTATATCTAAGGATAGACAGGATTTAAATCCAATTAAAAAGGAAATGACTAAAATAACAAATAGAAATTCACAAAGTGGTGAACTAAAAGATGTAATAATAAATAAAAACGTCTTTATTGGAGTATCTTCAGCAAATTGTCTAACAAAAGATATGGTTAAAACCATGGGTGATAAATCAATGATATTTGCAATGGCAAACCCTATACCAGAGATTATGCCAGATGAAGCAAAAGAAGCAGGTGCATTTATTATAGGAACAGGTAGATCAGACTTTACAAATCAAATAAATAATGTACTTGCATTCCCTGGTATTTTTAGAGGAGCATTGGATGTAAGAGCAAGTAGAATCACTGAAAATATGAAAATTCAAGCTGCATATGGGATTGCTAGTATAGTTAAAGAAGACGAGCTAAGTGTAGATATGATAATACCAAGTCCATTTAATAAAGAGGTTGCTATAGCAGTAGCAGAAGCAGTTAAAAAAGCAGCAATTGAAGACGGAGTAGCTAGGATATAATTTTTTAATAGAGCCTTGACTAGACTTTTTAAGCCTAATCAGGGCTTTTATGTACTATTGATAATAAAGATAATGTTCATTTTCGACTAGAAAGCAAAAAATATTTACTAAGAAGAATTTTTTGAAGGAAATGTTTATAAAATAAAGAATCTACTAAAGATAAGAAATTAAAACGTATAATTGGGAGGAATTTTTCATGTCAAGAAAAGCTTTTAATGCTAAAGGTGCAGTTACTGTTGGTCCATATTCACATGCAGTAGAATCAGGAGATACAGTTTATTTTTCAGGACAAACGCCTATAGACTCAAATACTGGAAAGCTTGCAGAAGGAAGTATTACAGAACAAACAAAGCAGTGTTTTAAGAATCTTTTTAATGTACTTGAAGCTGCTGGACTTACTCCAGATGATGTAGTTAAAGTAAATGTATTTCTAACTAATATGGAGAATTTTCCAGAAATGAATCAAGTATATGAAAAGCAGTTCTTAAGTCCCTACCCTGCCAGAACTACAATAGGAGTTGCTTCATTACCGCTGGGAGCACAGGTTGAAATAGATCTGATAGCTAGAAAAAGATATAGATAGTAGAGATATAAAATAATAAATATGGAGGGGGAGTAATGAAGTTAGTTTCATGGAATGTAAATGGACTTAGGGCATGTGTAGGTAAAGGTTTTTTAGACTATTTTAAAGAAGTAGATGCAGATATATTTTGTGTCCAAGAGACTAAACTACAAGAAGGACAGATAGATTTAGATCTAAAAGGATATTATCAATATTGGAATTATGCAGTTAAAAAGGGCTACTCAGGTACAGCAATATTTACTAAGGAAAAGCCTTTGTCTGTAAGATATGGATTGGATATAGAAGAGCATGATCAAGAGGGGAGAGTAATTACATTAGAGTTTGAGGAATTCTTTTTGGTCAATGTATATACTCCTAATTCACAAAGAGGGCTTGGCAGGTTAGACTATAGAATGACCTGGGAAGATGCTTTTAACAATTATCTAAAAGGACTTGATTCAGAGAGAGCAGTTGTTTTATGTGGCGACTTAAATGTTGCTCATAAGGAAATAGATTTAAAAAACCCAAAATCAAATAGGCAAAGTGCTGGGTTTACGGATGAGGAAAGAAAAAAGATGACTGTATTACTTGATGATGGGTTCATAGATACCTTTAGATTCTTTTATCCATATAAGGAGGATGCGTATTCTTGGTGGTCCTATATGGGCAAGGCAAGAGAGAGAAATGTAGGCTGGAGAATTGACTATTTTATTGTTTCTGAAAGACTCCAAGACAAACTAAGAGATGCACAAATCCACTTCAACATACTGGGCAGTGACCATTGCCCAGTAGTATTAGATTTCAAATAAAAGGGAGTTGTCACTTAAGTTAGCATGATCAATTATCAATCTTTTTAACATAAAAGGAAGCCCTTATCAATATGATGATACATATAGTTGATGAATTGTCTATGGCTAACAACAATACATCTGCTTTTTGTTCAAGAGAGTTAACTGGAAAAGATGGAGTGTTTTCAAATCATAGCTATGGTATAGCCATAGATATAAACCCAATTCAAAATCCCTATGTAAAAGGGGCTACGATTCTCCCAAAGGAAGGTGTCAACTAAATAGATAGGAGCAATGTGCAGAAAGGCATGATAATTGAGGGAGATATATGTTATAATCCATTTAAAATAAGGGACTGGACTTGGGGAGGAGATTAGGAAAACCTCAAGGATTATCAGCACTTTGAGAAGAAAATAAGTTTTGATTAGTTTTATATACTGTATGTGAATCTAAGCATATAGTATTTTTTTTGATGTTAAACAACCATAACTTTTACTATGAAAATAATTCAAAATCATTTATAATGTCATAGATAGCCTAGATTCGGGCAAAAAATAAGCTGATAAGAGAAAAAACAATCAGTTATGGATTAGGAGTTTGACAATGGATAAGCAAATTTTTGATTGGAAAGAGTATACCCTAGAAAATGGATTAAATGTAGTCACTATAAAAAGAAATACAGAGCTTTGTTCTATACACCTAGGAATTAACGTAGGTGCTGTTAATGAAGAAGAAAATGAAAAAGGACTCTGCCACTTTATTGAGCATATGCTCTTTAAAGGAACCAGAGCAAGAAATAATATTGATATAGACCAGGCTTTAGAGGATAGGGCAGGTTCATACAATGCCTATACTACCTATACAGCTACTGTATTTTCCATTACAGCACTTTTTGAGGAATTTGAATCTTCTATGGATATATTGTCAGATATGGTCATGAATTCTACATTTCCCCCAGGAGAAATAGAGAAAGAAAGAGGCGTTATACTAGCTGAGTTTAGAAATAGCTATGACGATGTAGAGCATTTAAGCTTTAACAAAGTAAATAGTATAGGATTTGAGAAAAGTCCATTGAGATATGATATTTTGGGAAAAGAAAGCCTTATTAAAAACGTTTCTAGAGAAAAAATCATATCATTTTATAATAAATATTATATTCCTAATAATGCTGTTATAAGTATAGCATCCCCATTAGAACATGAGGAAGCTATTGAGAAGGTAAAGACATATTTTAATCATTGGCAGTGTAGAGAAATATTAAAAAACGATATAGCAACTGAGAAAAATATTAGCACTGAACTTACCTCATATAAGAAGGAAATAGAACAGAATACTATAGTTTATCTTTATACTTTTCATGCTCTCACTAGAGATGAAGAGTTAGCATTGGAGATCCTCAATCATAAACTTGGTGAAAGTGCCAATTCAATTCTTTTTAGAGCATTGAGAGAGGATAAAGGTATATCTTATGATATATATTCAGAGATAGATGCCACGGACTATATAAAAACTCTATATATTTACTGTGCTGCTGCTGAGGATGATATAGTAGAAGCCAAGGAAACCATTGATGAATGTATAGAAAGCATTGTAAACAAGCATACAATCATAGATGAAAGAACTATAGGTCTAATGAAAAAAGTAATGAAAACAGGTATAGCTTCAATTCTTGAGGATTCTGAGGGCTTATGTAATTATGCACTTCATCAGAAGTTGATGAGTAGAAGAATAGATGGTTTTTCTGAAGATTTAGAGGCAATAAATAGTATTAGAGTAGAGGATGTATATAATGTAGCCAATAAGGTTTTATCAGGTCCAACTGTTCATTTATTAGTTAATCAAAGATAAGAAAGTAGGAGATGCCTAAAACTGGGCATCCTACAAGCTACCTGCTATCAATTTTGGTATTTGCACTGTGTTTGTAGCGGCACCATTTCTAATATTATCTGCAACAACCCAAAGAATTAATCCGTTATTGATGCTGAAATCTCTTCTGATTCTTCCTACGTATACTAGGCCACTTCCATCTGCATTTAATGGCATAGGGTATATATTATTTTCCACATTATCCTGAACTATTATACACTTGCTTCCATTTAGGATTCTGTAAATATCATTTTTATCTCTTCCTTTTTATATATATTTTCTATGAATGTATCTATATGTGGAATGCAATTAAATCACACCAAAAACATGCTGTATTAAAATATTATACATACTAAAGAGAGGACTCAAGAACAGCCCTCTCTTTAGTTTTAAACAAGTTTAGTATTTTCCGAATCCTCCGCCAAATAAAAAGAAGATTACTAAAATTATAAGTATAATAAATATTAAACTGTCATCGGAACCACCTAGTAAACCACCTAATATGTTGTTGTTCTCTGCCATATGCCTGACCTCCTTATTTAAAATATTATATGTAGTATTATCTTATGAAAAAGTAATTTTTTGGTGCAAACATTATTTGCTAAATACTTTTATAAAAAAGGTATTTATGATATCATTGTAATAATAATCTTGTGGAAGTTATTTTATAAAAATCTGAATGCATATAAATAAGACAATATGGAGGAGGTAAAAGAATGGATTTGCTAAAGAAAAAAATTTTAGATGAAGGCAGCGTAGAAGACGGAGATATTTTAAAGGTGGATAGCTTTTTAAATCATCAATTAGATATTGCATTTTTAAATGAAATTGGAAAAGAGTTCAAAAAACTCTTTGAGGATAGAAAAATAACAAAGATATTAACTCTTGAGACATCTGGAATTGCTATTGCAAGTATAGCTGCTCAATATTTTAATGTGCCAGTAGTATTTGCAAAAAAGATTGCAACAAAGAATTTAGACAAGGCAACATATGAAAGCGATGTTTACTCTTATACAAAGCGCAGAACCTATAAGATAAAAGTTTCAAAGAAATATATAAAACCAGAAGATCATATTCTTATTTTAGATGATTTTCTTGCAAATGCACAGGCAGCTTTAGGGCTTATGGATATTATAAATAAGGGTGGAGCAACTCTAGAGGGAATAGGTGTAGTTATTGAAAAAGGCTTCCAAGACGGAGGAAAGCTATTAAGAGAAAAAGACATTAATTTAAAATCTCTAGTAATAATAGACTCATTTGTGGAAGGGAAAGTGATTTTTAGGTAGAAAGCCAGATGATTTCTGGTTTTTTTATTGATTTTACTACGAAATCAATAGGTATGTTGATTTATTTATTTGATAAGTAGTATAATAATTCTAGAGCTTAAAATATATATATTATTTTGAACTTTAGTAGTGCTTTTATACAGTGTAAAGCAATAAATAAAGCGCAGGGGAGAGATACTATGATTTTTTACTGGGAGAAACTATTGATACCATATGAACAAGCTGTAGAAGAGCTTAAAATCAAGTTTAAAGGCATAAGAAACGAGTATAGGAGACTTGATGAGTACTCTCCTATTGAATTTGTAACTGGTAGGGTAAAGGCTGTTTCTAGTATTATAGATAAAGCTAGATTAAGAAAAGTACCACTAGAAAGGGTTGAAGAAGAAATAGAGGATATTGCTGGAATACGAATTATGTGCCAGCTAGTGGACGATATTGAAATGGTTGTCAAGCTTATAAGGAACAGAGATGGTAAGGATTTAATAATTGTAGAAGAAAGAGATTATATAACTAATATTAAAGAAAGTGGATATAGAAGCTATCATATTATTATAAAATACAAGGTACATACTGTATTTGGTGAGAAAGAAATATTAGCAGAGTTACAAATCAGGACTTTGGCTATGAATTTTTGGGCAACTATTGAGCATTCTCTTAATTATAAATTTGCTAAAAAGATACCAATTGATGTAAAGGAAAGACTTAAAAATGCAGCTGAAGCAGCTTTTTTGCTAGATCAAGAAATGTCTGAGATTAAGGATGAAATTACAGATGCCCAAGAGATTTTTCAATTAAAGTCATCTCTAATAGTTGATATATTAAAAAAGATACAAAATCTATATTTCACAGGAAAAGTAACTGAAATCGAGGGATTACAAGAAAGATTCCTTGTTCTTCAAGAGCATGGTACAGTAGCAGAGTTAAGAAAATTTAGCAAAGAATTAGATGAAATTCTTTAATTTAAAGGATTGTTCTGAACATAGCTTGGTTAATATTATTATTTCAGGGTAGAATAATTATTAAATAATAATATTGGGGGAATAGACATGGATAGAATTGAAAAGAATTTTAAGTATTTTCTAGACAAGTATGGAGACATATATGAAGCCTATGAGAATTATGGACAAAAGGTACATAATGAGGGTGGACCTCTTGACGAAAAGACCCGATGGTTAATTAAAGCTTCAATCTCTGCAGCATGTAAGCACCATTATTCAGTAAGGACACATATAAGAAAGGCATTAAAACATGGTTGTACAAGAGAAGAAATTGAACACGCACTTATGCTAGTTGCACCGACTGCAGGGTTTCCTGCATTTATGGAAGCGCTTATGTGCTTAAGAGAAGAACTTGATGATAACGCACTATAAATAAGCAAGTATTTAAGAGAGTTATAATAAGTAATGGATAAATAATAGAAAGGGTATATTATTTATCCATTATTTTTGTGTTGTTTATTATGTTAATAGCAAATTCTTTAGCTTGGTCTTCAATATCTGGCAATTCCAAAATATCCCCTTTATCATTTGCGGTAGCCATTAGGGTAGAGTAAGGTGGAAGCCGAAAGGTCTTGTTTATGTTTAGTGCACTTATTAACTGCTTTGCAACTGAGTCACTACCAGAATTTCCAGATACAATAATGCTATAAAAATATTTATTATAGAATTTAGTTTTTCTAAATAAAGCGGTTAATCTATTAATAACAGCAGTAAGATTTGCAGATAGAGCATCATTATAATTTGGACAAATCCATATTATTATATCTGATTCTAGTATAGCAGGGTATACCTCTTCAACCATAATCCCACCATAAAAGCAGCTAGTTTGCTGACCATAATGTTTACAAACCTTATATGCGCATCCTATGCAATCTTTGACTGTACCATTCTCTATATGTATTTCATTGATTTGATAGTTACCCAAATGTTTTTTTACCATATCCCATAGCATTAAAGAATTTGATGTAGATCTGCTACTAGCATGGAGAACTAATATTTTGGTGTTTTCTAAGGGTAAAAAGGAGTCTCCCTTTAAACTTATACTAAGATCCTTACAGCTTTTAATGCATACATCTATAAGAGGCATCTTAGTTGCTTTTTGCATGGTTAAGAAATTCCTTAATGAACCTGTTGCTTCTACTAAAGGCCTACCAACAAAACCAAGTCCAAGGCTATTTGTTAAAAAGATTATATTTTGAGCAACTGTTTTAGTATATAATTCAGTGTCACAATGTATGATGATACCACCTAAAGAGCCAAGTAGTGCCTCTTTTCCTCTATTATATATTTCTATCAGAATTTTATCCAGGCCAATATTTATGCCAGCATTATTAAGTTCTACAGCAAAGACAATTTTTTTTCTTCTTAAATCAGGAATGCAATGCTCATCTCTAATTATAATTGGATTCCAGCCCTCCACAACTGCACAAATCATTTTACTAAGCGTTTCAGAAGGTTTTTCTGGGACTATTAAATATAGATCCTTCATATGCTTTTCGCCAACCTTTCAAAGGTATCTTCTAATTTCTCATATAAGGGTTCTGGAAGATTCAAACGTTCAAGCTCTGTACCTGAATTAGTTAGTCTGTTTTTGGCTCCCATATAAACTCCACCTATAAAGGTAGCACTATAGTGCCAATTACCTTTAATAGTATTTATTATTGACAATGCACCAGAGGATAAAGCAGGAGCAATAAAAGGCTTATATCCAACATTTCTGACTTCCAGATTTGCCTTTAAAGTTTTTTCAGTTAAGTATTCTGATAGCTCTTTATCATAATTTTCTATGCTGTTAGCTATAACTAAACCTTGACCATGAGGACCAAAAGCTCTCCCTTCACTAAAATATGATTGTGTTATAGGATTCCTAGATGCATAATATGCTGCCCTAGCATTCATTACTCCAAGACCATATCCTCTTATCTGATCAGGAGAGAGCCCATTATTGTCCATAGCTCCTTCAGAGTTTTTATTGCTTTCTATAAGTGCAACCTTACACAATAAATCTACAGGATCAGATACTACAGCAAATATTCCAGTAAAGTTATTTTCTCTTGCCATATGAGCATACCTTTTTATGATTTCCGAATTGCCCTCAAGCTGATAAAGCCGTACATCATCAACGTTTTCTCCTACTTTAGGTACATTCTTTGAAGCACAAAAAACAAACATATGGCAGTTGAATAATTCATCTTCGGAGATACTTTTTACAATTGGATAATTTACATCATTAAAAGGATCTAATATTTGATTAGTCTCTAGCTCCCACCTAGTTACAGACTTAATTGACCTTGAATATATTCCGATTTCAGAGATACAGTCTCCGCCTAAGAGTCGAAGTCCTGTCAAAAGCATTCCACCAACGTCTCCAAGTCCAATTAGGTTAACCTTCCACTTAGTAGGTGAGGCATATTCTATTACACTTTCCCAGCTTTGGTAGTTTGTATTTATGGCCATAATTTCTCTTGAATTAATTTTAGAAAGAATCCAATTCTTAATATCAAAATCATTATTAGTAGGCTCTAATATCAATTTTAAATCTTCATTTTCTAAGTATAATAGAGAAGGGTCTGATATAGAAAAGCTTCTTCTCGAAGATTTTAGTGGCAAGGCCGTAAGAAAATACACTAATCCACTCTCATTCACAGCTTCACTCTCAGAAATCTCACAAAATTTATCATATTTAATAAAAGAAAAAGCAACCTTGTTTCCGATTTTATAGAAAAACATACTACTCCTCCCTTAACTCTGCAATTATATTAGGACATTATATCTATTATATCCTTATCTTACTATTTTTTTAATCCTTCTTAATCTTTCAATATCGTTCTTAAGATATTCAGATGGTTTGATATTCAAGTCATATACTATATTTTTTCCTAATTCAGGACATCTAGGAGTGGTGAATACTTCACCTAAATACTTAAGCGTTAGATTTTTTTCCTCAGAAATTAAATATTCTCTTTCAATAGTTTGAAGTATATCAATTGAGTTCAGGATGCATGTTTCTGATAAATTAATAATAGCTTCCCCAGATGTATTTTTAATAAAGGTAGGAAACATGTAAGGCATTATCAGATTCACCGATGGAATCATATGTCTCTTTGGGTGGTTACCTGCTTGTATTGAATCTCCTCCAATAAATGGATAAAGCAGACTTTCATTAAACCACACTCTTAGATTTGGTATAAAATAAGCCGAATCTACTTGTGTACCACTAACATCTGACAATTCTTTGCCTCTACCTGAAAGAACTCCTACTATTGTTTTCTCAACATTTATACATTCCTGTCTAAGTAAAGGGCTAATAGCTTTCATTCTATAGCCTTTATGAAGCAAATCATCAATTAGGATTACTGGCTTTTTGAATGAACCTAATAGTTTTATTTGATTCTCCAAGCTCATATGGTATTGTGAAGGAACTATAGTAGAACTCTCCAAATCTGGCTCAAAGCTTTTTTCTGTATGCATTGATTTGGTAATAGTATTAGGTACAATAGAGCCCTTTAATATAGAGCCAAAGGGTACACACATAAAATCACCAAGAACTCTAGGCTCTACAACTTCCACAGGCACATTATTAGTTTCACATATTTTATGTATTAATTTTTTATGCATGATTTCAGCATCAAATGATAATACTAAATAGCCGGGATATAGGTTAGTAAGTGCTAATTGGAGTTTTTTTCTTGCTCTTTTAATAGAGGCAATTACATGTTTATTGCTCTTAAATGGTTCTTTAATAACTGTTTCAATATTAAGATTTAAAGTGCAAGGATTTGTCATATTTACAGTATAAACAGGCATATTTTTATAACTAAAAGGTACTGGCTGAAATCCATGTAACTCAAGTGTTTCATAGATATCTTTCGATACATATGATTCAAAAGAATTTTTATATACGGCATAGGTATAATCTTTTGCTAGACAAAATGCTAGAATTTCAGTAAGGAGAACTTGGTTTAAGTTACAATGGTTAGAAGAATAGTCAATATATATACCATCAATTAGCAAAATCCTACCTATAGCATCCTGTCTAATATGCTCAGACACTTCATGATTTTCAAATTCACTATAGAATACACCTGATCGAATCCAATGAAACATAGAAAAGCCAATTATTTGACCGTCATTATCATTGTCCCTAATCAATATTATACGAGGATTAACCTTTGACTTTATACTGGAAATCTTATTATAGATATCTATATCGTCATCAAAAAATTTATGGCAAAGCTTTGATATTAATGTATCGTTTATTTCCTCAGTTATTTCAATGCTTAAAAGAGTAGCTTGTAATAAGGTCTTATATTGGGGCTCTCTCCTATAAACACCATATTCATAAATATATTTTTGTGCCAAAGGATCAATCAATTGAGATATATCTCTATTCTCGTCAATATAGGTTCTAATCTGTGTAGAACTTATATCCTCGTATTGAGGAGGCAGAGTAAGTCTTATGATTTCTCCATTAATGTTCTGAATAGCCTCATCAAGCTTTCTATCGTCATGTTCAGTTGATACTATGCTTCTTCTATCAAAAACAATATGAGGAAAGCCGTGGATAGAATCTTCTGTTTGCTGATTTTTATAGCATGAGGCATTAAGAATTACATCACTTCCAACTACTATATGCACATTAGAGTTTGGAAAGCAGTTTCTTAAAGCATGTAAATCATTATTATTTGCAATATTAACCTGAATATTTTCAGGGAACAAATATATTCCTAGTTGATCAGCGATGGACATATTTATGATTTCACGTCTCAGTAGGTTTGGCTGAGTCATCTTGGACCAAGAGAATTCATCAACTGCTAAATATACATCAAACCCCAACTTTTTTATGGCCCTTACTATCTCTTTATGACTAAGAGAAAAAGGATCAAAGGTACCCGGAAAAAAGGCCACATTTGGATTATGTTTAATACTAAATCCACCATATAAAAACACATAGTCAGATATGAATCTATATATATGATTTAGAGCGGCTGAATTATTTAAGAAGGTAAGCTTATCCTTGTCGATTTTGACTAGTAGTGTTAGAATTTTCTTTAGTATAAGCTCAAATATTTGGCTCTTTTCCTTTAATGGAAGTACTGAAGAACCCAAGATTTCCTTTCCTATTACCCTAAAAGCTTCATGGTTAATTTGGTAATCATAGTTGACCAGTCCATTCAGCAAAATGCCCAACATTTTTCTAAGCCTTTTTAAATATCTTTCAGGGCCCTCATTAAATCTTTCTTTATATTGAGGATAGTTTTCAATAGTACTACCTATTGTTCTCAATAAAAGAAAGGTAATTTGAGGACTGGATTGCTTGACTTTTTCTATAAAATCGTTAATCACTTCATCTAGCTCTACAGGATGTAAATATAATAGCATTTTTCCTAGATAGGGTGGTATATATTTAGTAAATTGAAAACCCTGCATTTCAAGAGCACGCAAGAGCTCCACACTTACATCATTTCTTTCATCAAGTGCAAGATAAGGAAAAAGTTTAAGCAATGCTTGGCCAGCATGGGTTCTGACATTTTCAGTAGCGCTTACTTTTATTAGATTACAGTAATGCATGGCTGTATGTAAACCATTTTCTCTAGGAGATTCTATTGCTAGCTCAAGGAGGAAATCTATAGAGGTTTTTTTGATTATCCAACTTGTAGCTGCCTTTAAGTTTTTAAGAAATATATCTGATATTTTTTCATAATCATCATGGAAATAGCTTTTAAATAAATTCTTTGTTTCTTCATCGAAGTTGAGTACTTGAGATATCTTATATTTCAAATAATTTATTGGTGAAATATCTGGATAACTAGCATTATCCGCTAGTTTGTAAACTATTTTACCAAAGCCGCTATTAACTTGAGAGGATAGGTAATAAATACATTCGAGAATAGATAGCTCTATATCTAAGTTGTAGCTATTACTCATTCTCTCTACAAAATTCATCATCTTACTTAAATCTAAATCATCATAATTACTAAATGGTATACATTTGATAGTTTGAATCAAATAGAGTATAGCATTTTCATCAAAGTTGTATGAGGTATCATAGTATTCAAATAATACATTAATATAATCTTTACCATGATCAATACTACAATGTTTAAAAAGTGATGAAACCATGTCTTCAAGGCTAAATCCTATCCATTTTCTATGAGCATCAATAATTTTATGGTCAGGAGATAGGAACAAATTAATATATCTATCAAGCAGATCACCACTAGTTATTTCTGGAGAGGCTATATTTACGTAATCAGGAACTTCTTTTCTATATACTTCATCAAATACAGCTATAAATCTACCAATTAGCTGTGCACACTGCTTTCTTACATCTTCTTCCTTGTGAGTTAAAAACTCAAATAGAAAATTAAGTGTTATAAGCTTTTGCCTTTGGGTTAAAAAAGTGGAGTATTCTTCAAAAATATTTATATATCCACGTAGTTTTTTCCAGTCGCTTTCGCTAGCAATCATTTCTAAAATAGTATTTAAGGAAGCCTCGTTTCTAAATATATTCATTACATGAATGTTGTGTTTAATAGCTTTATACTTTATATTTTCAATAATCTCTTGACCTTGCATAAGAGAAACAAGTTTATGCTCGCTCTTAAGCACATTAACTTCATCGAAATTAACACTTGCTCCAGCATCTATAACGAAATCTTCAAAATCTTTTAGCTTTGAATATACCTTTTTATATCTATTTTCCTTTTTTGTATCTACATTGTCTAGCATATTCAATATAATATCAAAGGATTCAGCCAGTGAATAAATGTTCATTTTTTTGCTACCATTGGAAAATACTTTGTTTTTTACTCTGAAATCTGAGTATATTAGTATGAGAGATTCTATAGGTAGATTTTCTAGCTCTAAATCCCAAGTAGAATGATTAGTAGCAATATGACCTATATAGGGGATATCATGTTCTTTAAACCACAAATCTGTATAATAATAATGCAAATAAGGAACTCTTCTATATTCATTTCGACTACATCCATACTTACCTATATCATGACCTGCAGCAGCACCAGATAATTTGCCTAGGTCAATAGGAAGACCGCATTCCGCTGCTTGTCTTCCTATAAATAAAGCTAAATAGTGAACTCCACAAATATGATCAAGGGTGTTGTGATTTGTAACTTCCTGATGAAGCTTCATCATTTCATAAACATACATGTTTTTGAATACATTTTTAAACTGTCTATATTCTGCAAAGCTCGCAGATTTTTTTTCTTCTTCATTAGTAATAAAGTTTAAAGGATATTTACTTTGACAGGTGTTGGTATTTGTGTTTTTTTCAAATTCGGAAAATATTCTAAGAGTTTTAAGATATACAATTATAGCGGTATTATATTTTGAATCAATGGTTATATCAACGGCATTAGGAAAGGATTTATATAGGGCAAATTGATAGACATAGTATAACCAATTATCTGGAAGTTCTTCTTTTTGTATTTGCTTAAGCAAATTCTCACAAAGATTATAAACTGCTTTGCAGCTAAAATCTTTTTTTTCTATCATTTCTTGAATTGTACTTAGGAATGAAGCTCCTAATAAATTATTACTAATTATTTTTAAGTCTAATGAAAGCTCACTAATAAAGCTTTCATTCATTAATGAATTTACTAATTTATTATGTATTTTTCGAAATAGCGAACTATTCATTATAAACCTCCTGTTAGTAAATAATACTTATTCTGTTTCTTTATTTTACCATTGTTTCATTCTATAGTAAATGAAATAAAAAATACAATGGAAATAATCAATACTCCATTGTATTTTGTGAAGTTGTTATATAAGCGCATTGACCATAATAATAAATCCTCTAGTGTACTTAATGAGAGGGCTATTTAACCTTTAAATCAAAATTACCTATTCCCATATCAACATCAATGCTCGCCTTTGATAAAGAAGAATCAAAATTCGGAGAAACATACCAATCATTTACTTGACTCCAGTTCAACTTTTTTAAGTTACTTTGTTTTATGGCCCCATCTAGCTTTACTCTCACGCCTAAGTCTTTTGGAACTGTAACACTGATATTTGTTGCTCCAGCTTCAATACTTACGTTTAAGTTTTCAACATTATTGCCTAGTAACAAATCAATATCTCCAGCACCAAAGTCTAGATCAAGATTGTTTATTCTAAGATTTCTAAAATCCATATTGCCATTTACAGCGCCAATATCTCCGTCTATATCCCAAATTATTTTGTTAGAAAGGTTAAGTTCGCTTTTATAGCCTTTGCTTCCTTTAAAATTAATTAACTTATCTTTTTCCTTCAAAACAATTTTTGCGTTCTCTCCTCCATTTGTGTAGTCTATTTTCCTTTCAACATTTTTGCTATTTACATAGCCATCAAGCAAGTTCATATTGGATGTAAATCCTATTTCTAAATCAACAGCAGCTAGTCGTAAATCAAGCGAAGCCTTTTCTGTCTTATCATCAAGCAAAAAAGATATACTCTCAAAGGAACTATTATTTTTATTGTTGGAATTGGAGCCTATTGTAGAAAAAATATTGGTTTGAATTCCAGAGTTATTATTTGAAGATTTATAATCAGCATATTGCAGATAAAAACCATATATAATGATTATTACTAAAAAGCTAACCCAGATTATGGTCTTTGTAGTTTTTTTATCATTAAAAACTATTGAAGCACCTAAAGCTACAAAGATTAATGGCCATAAATCAAATAGCACATCAAATATGGACCATCGAATTAGATCTAGATTGTTGAGCAATACAAATATTCCAAAGAATACAAGGATAAGTCCAAAGATTATATTACTTTTTTTCACCGCTATTCCTCCCAGTCACTATTATATATAGACCAGCTAAAACAAGTATTATTCCACCAAAATTGACAAAATCAAACCAGTAAAAAAGCTTTTTAGCAAAAATAAATACCCCCAAAGCCATTAAACCTACACCAAGTATCATTTTATTCTTTCCATCTGAATAGCTAGGTGTGTTTTTATCATAATTAGATTCAGGTGCAGAATTCTCTTCAAAGTTACTTTCTCTTTCTCTATATCCATATGGAGCCTCTGGAATGATAATCATGCAAATTATATATGCAATAACTCCAACAGCCTTCATAAAGAATAAAAGAATGCAAACAAGCCTTACAATTACTGGATCAACATCAAGATAATCAGCTAGACCACTACAAACCCCACCAATTACTTTATTGTCTTTTGAACGATATAATTGCTTATTCATCTCATTTCTCCTTTCTTGCCTCTTATAGTTAAGTACTTCTTTAATAAAATATATATGCTACTTATATTATGATTTAAGACGTTAACAGTTTTTCAAATACTTCAAACTTACTTGAATAATTTTATTAAAATTAGTAAATGGAGTATAAACAGAATTTAAGGCAATAATTATTATCAAATAATATGAAAGTAGGATAATAAGGTAATTAACTCAGCATTTTCAATTAAGTATTTCATAAATATTTAGAATGTGGTAGGCTATTAACAGAAGTAGATAATTATATTTGGTGGTGATTTAGTGTTTAACGTGCTCTCATTAGTGTTTAGATATATTTTTATATTGTTGATTTATCTCTTTATGATAGGAATCATCAAAATGATTTATCTAGACATAAAGAGTATGGGGGGAAATATAGGAGACGGAACCTCATATCTGAAACTACTAAATAGAAAAGATACCTTGCCATATAAATTAAAGGAAGTATATACACTAGAAGATGACGTCTCAATAGGCAGAGGAACTCAAAATCATATTATTCTTAGAGACCCATATATTTCAAAAAACCATGCTAGAATTAGCCTAGATGAGGAAGAATACTTTCTAGAGGATCTAGGGAGTGCCAATGGAACACTTATTAATGATACAATAGTATTAGACGTTGTGAAGCTTAAAGATGGTGATAGAATAAAATTTGGTCAGGTAGAGTTTCTTTTCATAGAAGGAGATTAAGGAGTGTATATAATGACTAAAAAACTTCTTGTAGTTAGGTCACCGCAAGGTCTTTTGTTGATTATAAATATCTTAGCTTTACTGCTTTTAATGACTTTTAACATAGAATTTGAAAAAAATATATTGTTTATAGCGATAGCACTAATATTTACCATTTTTCTATCTAGCCAAGTATTGTACAAGATTTCCAATGGAGATACCTATATATTTTTAATTGTAACTATGCTTATTAGTATAGGAATTATAATGATTTATAGAATAAATCCAGCTCTGGGTTTTAAACAGGTCATTTGGTTTGGAGTTGGAATTATAGTATTTTTTATATCTTATTTTACTATTAAATACATAAAACATTGGGACAAATTACTTTATTTTTACTTAGGCATATCTTTAGCATTATTCATAGCCACTTTAATCTTTGGAACTAAGAACAAAGGGGCTACAAACTGGATTATAATTTTTGGCTCTAGCTTTCAACCCGCAGAGTTAATTAAGGTATTGTTTATTTTTTCTTTAGCTTCTTACTATGTAAATAAAGAAAAATATAATAGTTGGAAATACAGTAGATTAATATATATAGCAGCGGTTTATATACACATAGGCTTTTTATTTATTCAAAAAGACTTAGGAACAGCTATGTTGTTTTTCTTGTTATTTATGTCAATTCTATATGTCTATGAAGAAGACAGGAGATTATTACTCTATAACTCAGCAGGTGCAGTCGTATTAAGTGTTGCAGGTTACTTTTTGTTTAATCATGTTAGAGTAAGAATAGAGACATGGCTAAATCCTTGGACTGATATTGGAGGTAAAGGGTATCAAATAACACAATCATTATTTGCAATAGCATCTGGAGGTTTTTTTGGAACTGGTATAGGACTTGGGCATCCAGCCTTCATTCCAGAGGTACATAACGATTTTATTTTCTCTGCAATATGTGAAGAAATGGGAGTGCTAACTGGTATAGCAGTGATCTTTCTATTTATGATTATCGTCTATAGAGGTGTTAAAATAGCCCTGCAACAGCAAAACCAATTTTTTAGGATCGTTGCATTAGGTATTACTTTAATGTTTGGATATCAAGCCTTCATTATACTTGGAGGAGTTACGAAAATGATTCCTTTAACAGGTATTACATTACCATTTGTAAGCTATGGGGGAAGCTCTTTGGTTTCTAGCTTTGCTGCCCTTGGGATTTTACAGCTAGCTTCAGAGGAGTTTGATGTAGAACAGGAGGATGAGGATGAACACAGAATCCAAGAGGATAATTAGAATACTCATTTCTTTATGCGGATTGTTTATTGGTCTAGTTATATATATTAGCTATTTTCAGATTTTTACTGCAGATAGGATTTTGTCTAATAGCTATAATAAGAGACAGTGGATAGATGAAGAAAATATTTTAAGAGGAGAAATAATTGATAGAAAAGGAACTATTCTAGTTAATAGTATAATTACAGATAAAGGACAATCTAGAAACTATAAATATGGGAATGTATATAGTCATATAATTGGATATAGCTCCAGAGAATATGGTAAATCTGGAATAGAGGCCTCATACAACAAAGAGCTACTGAATTTAAGTGATTTAAACCCTTTAGGAGAGTTGAAGAATATATTAAGTGATGGTCCTTCATTGGGAAATAACGTAGTTTTAACCCTTGATCATGAACTTCAAAGTTATGCCTATAAACTACTTGGTAATAGAAAGGGTTCCATTGTAATTATGAACCCTAAAACTGGAGAAATATACTCTATGGTTAGTAGTCCTTCTTTTAATCCGTCTACATTAAAAGAGAACTGGGGGGATATAATCGCAAATGAAAATAGCCCATTGTTAAACAGGTCAATAATGGGTTTATATGCTCCAGGCTCAATATTTAAATTAATTACTGCTACAGCAGCCATAGAAAATAGAGAATCTGATGACAAGTTTAATTGTGAAGGCTCTATTAACATAGACGGTTATGTGCTTAAGGATTATGGAGGAGTAGCACATGGAGAGTTAGATTTAAATGAAGCATTAGTAAAGTCATGCAATGTTGCCTTTAGTCAAATTGGTCTGGAAATAGGAGACGATAAGCTTCGAAATACTGCAGAAAAATACATGTTTAATAGAAGTATACCCTTTGATCTAAGGACAGCTGAGTCCACATTTCCAGATAATATACGTTCAAAACCAGAGCTAGGAGCATCAGCCATAGGACAGGGAAAGATACTTGTTACTCCATTAAACATGGCTATGGTAGCTTCTGCAATAGGAAATCAGGGAGAAATGGTAAAGCCAATTATAGTAAGAGAAATAATTAATCATAATAATAGCGTTTTAAAAAAATATAAAACTGAGCTTTTATCTAAAGTTACAAGCCCTGAAACAGCAGAATATTTAAAATCAATGATGATTGAAGTGGTAAATGAAGGAACAGGAAAAAGTGCTAGGTTAGATAAGATACAAGCTGCTGGAAAAACTGGAACGGCAGAAAACGAAAGTGATAAAGAACACGCTTGGTTTATTGGTTTTGCACCTGCAGACGATCCTTTAGTTGCGGTAGCAGTCATAATTGAAAGTAGTGGAAAAACTGGAGGAGCAGAAGCTGCACCAATAGCTAGAGATTTAATGAATAGAGCAATACAAATTTTAAATAAGTAATGAATAAATATATTTAGTCTATAATGTCATTCTGAGCATATTGAAGAATTGTACTACTAGGATTCTTGAATATGATTAGGATGACCTTTTTTTTCAACAAATTTTTTAAACTAGTAGCAAAGTAATACTATCTTAAATATATTAATAGTAGCAAAAGACAAGGGAGGTATGAATAATGGCTTATTCAAATCGAGAGCTTTTTGCGCGAATTATAAAATGTGAAGCAGGTGGAGAAGGCGAGAATGGAATGAAGGCTGTAGCCACAGTGATAATGAATAGAGTCCATGTAGCAGAAGGTGAATATAGAAGAGTATGTCAAGGCGACTTAAGAAAAGTGATTAATCAACAGGGTCAATTTGACTGTATGAGAAGCGTTATTAGGGGAACTACAAACCCTCAAACTATTTGGGCTAATCCACCAGAGGATATACACTATCAAATAGCTGACTGGGCTCTAGCAGGGAATAAGTTGTTGAATATTGGTAAGACATTATGGTATATGAATCCTTTTGTACCTACTTGTCCACCGGAATTTCCCTACAATGGTTCAGGAGCTTTAAATTCAAGAATACGTGATCATTGTTTTTATGATCCAACAGCACTATATAGTAGCACTTAATAATGAGGAGGGATTTTATGAGAAGACAACACTTTGATGACAATAATAGATACAATGTTCCAGCTATGCCACCAGCGGTTTCACCTATAACTCAACCAAGGATTCCACCAACACCACCAATTATGCAACCAAGAAAACCAATGGGACCACCATGTCCATTTGCACCACCAGGAACTGTCTTTAATCCTATAGGTGTTCCACCATGGGCAACACAGCCGAGTATGCCACCTACAGGTGTTCCAGCTACACAACCACCTTCTATGATGCCATCACCATCAAGACCTCCATCTGTTACCATACCTCAACCAGGTCCTCCAGTATTGACAAATGATGGATACATGCAGGCTCATTTAAAGCAATACATTGGAAGACCTGTAAAGGTTCAGTTTATTCTTGGGACTAATATGTTTGTAGATAGGGAGGGTACACTTATAGATGTAGGAATAGATCATATAGTAATGAGAGAAACAAGAACAGATGATTTATTATTCGCGGATTTTTATTCAATAAAATTCGTAACTATTCTTTTGTAGACCATAATTATAATAAAAATATTTGCTAAGAAGATTAAATAAAATTTTAATCTTCTTTTTTTAAGTTGCTGTATAAGTGAAGGAATAATAATTTGTAATTTTGGCTATCTACCTTAATTTTGGGCATCATAAAAATAGAGGAAATTTTATTTTATGAGGGATAGAATGAAAATTTTAGAACTGTATTATGGGAAGGCATTTAGAAGTGTCTTAAAAGCAGTAAATCCATTTAAGAAGACAGTAATTAAGACTGAGGCAAAGGTTCATCAGTTTATAAATATCCATGCTCTTAATATACTTAAAGAAAATGGACATTATGTAGAATACAATGGATTTAAAAAGCATATAAATACTTTAAATAAAGGTGCTGTCTGGGCAGACCAAGACTTTAAAAGTATAAATCATTTCTATAATCCCATAATAAAAAAAGGGCTATATGGACATGGAAATGCTTTAAAGTTAACGCAAAAATATTATAAGATTGCGTTAGATAGCTTTATAGAAAATAATATTGAGAAATCTATGTTTTATTTAGGAGCAAGCATACATATTATACAAGACCTTACTATTCCTCAGCATGTGAATATAAGGTTATTAGATAATCATAGACAGTACGAAAATTATGTAAAGCTTGCATACAATAAGGTTAGGGAGTTTGGAACCCTAGAGAAACCTATACAATTTGATAGAATTGAAGATTTTGTAAGATTTAATACCAAAGTAGCACTGCAGATTTTCAAACAATTTAAAAAAATAAAAGATGATGACCTGAGATTTTACAAAACCACAAGATGTTCACTTCCGCTCTCACAAAGAACTACAGCAGGTTGCTTAATTATGTTTTATAGAAAAGCAAACAATATGGGAAGTTTCTCTAAAGATGTATAGTATGAACACGTTTAAGCTTGAACTAAATGAAAAATCATTTAAGCTTTTTAGATAGACTTTAGAAAAAACAGAGAAACTAATATAGTATATTGCTGATTTAATGCAAAGTGTTTGTGCTTAGGCGAAATTAGATGGGCTTTCTCAGTATATTGAGGAAGCCTTTACTATTGATTTAATGTTTAAAAAATAATAAAATAATTAAATAGGAGAGTTTTAAAGATGAAGTTGAATAAATTTATTGTCAATATGATATTTATGATACTTATACTAGGAGCGCTGGTACCAGTTGCATCGTATTTTTTTATGGGAATATTAATTGTTTTTATAATAATTTGCAGACAGGAAAAAGTGATTTGGAATCATCTAATGCAAAACAAAATATTATTGTTACTGATTATTTCAACATTTTTATCTTCTTTCTTTTCAGAATTATGGTATATAAGTATTCCTTTTTCAATTTTATATATAATGAAAATTATTTTTTCTTCAATAGTAAGCTGTTACTTAGATGAAGGTCATGTCAACAAGATTATCATACTATTAATAGGCCTGGGCATAATAGTTTCTATTGTGGGTATTATCCAATATTTTTATTCTAAGGGCAACATGCCAGAAAGCTGGGTTGACAGTAGCCTATATAACATTGATTTTAGGGTATACTCTACCTTTTTCAATCCAAATATTCTAGCAGTATTCCTAAATCTTACTATATTAGCTGGAATAGTATACAATGATATTAATAAGGATAATAATGAATATAAAATTCCAGCTATTTTGTGTATTGTATTATCAACAATATGTTTAATGTTGACTTATTCACGAAATGGATGGTTATCCCTTTGTGTATCTGTTTTAGCCATATCTATATTTAATAAAAGCTATAGGAAGTACATTTTTATTTTTCCAGTAGGGTTTATATTATTTGATTTTTTAGTAGATGCAGGAAGGCTATTGCCAAGCAATCTAGTATCTGATTCTAGTATAGAATATAGAATTAAAATCTGGATAGCCGCCATAAGAATTGTTAAAGATAATTTTATATTTGGCGTAGGGGCAGGGACGGTATGGGAGCAAATCCCACTGTATTCAAGTGAGATTAAAGCTTACATATCACATGTACATAATATTTATTTGCAAAAACTTGTAGATACAGGTATATTAGGACTCTTAATTTTCTTTTGGTTTATAAGCTACATTTGGAATAGAATAAAGAAAGGCATTTATTGTAATAAAGATATTAGCTTTGTTATACTAGGTTTTTATATAGCAATCTTATCAAATGGATTGCTTGACGCTACAAGCTTTCAAGAACAGATATCCATTTATTTATGGACATTTATAGGAATAAGTCTAGCAAATATTGGATTTAGCAAAACAGCTGATAAAAGTGAAGCATCATAAAGAAAAAAGAGAAATGATATAAAAAAGTAGGGAAGGTGAGGGTATGAGGGATACAATTAAAGCACTAAAACGACTTGTAAGTGAAATGGAATCGTATATTTACTGTAATAACTGTCAAAAGGTGAATCAGCTAGCTGATGAATTACTTAATACAACTAAAATC
Organism: Tissierellales bacterium; assembly: GCA_041655135.1. Classification (GTDB taxonomy): domain Bacteria; phylum Bacillota; class Clostridia; order Tissierellales; family Proteiniboraceae; genus Proteiniborus. Next base: position 24,900 of record JBBAFY010000008.1, on the reverse strand, counting down.
ATAAAAGAACAATGCGCTAACATTAATAGATTTGGAAATGATACTAATAGTGGACACAATAAAGAATTTCCTGGGTTTTCATTAATAAGCACTATACCTTTCTTATATAAACCTATAGAGATAAAAAATTATTATGATGGAGATTATCTTGAAAGGTTTGGTGAAAGAAGAACTGACGACTTGAAAAGAGCAGGTGTATTAGAATTACATAATAAGTTTTGGATGTCAAATAATGTGGAGAGCGGAAACATTTTTGGTTCAATACCTTTAGAATTAATTAATCCTGATGCTGTTAGTACATTGACTTCATACGGGTGGGAGAAAGCAGAAGTATCAATTTATGAGATAGGAGAAGATATAAGTTCTAAAGAACTTGATAGGTTTTGTACAGAAGCCTTTAGTTATTATATTATTGCTACAGAAATGAGAAATAGAGAGAAGCTTTTGTTAGATTTCAATATATATAAGGGTTCAGTATGACCCAAAGGAGTCATACTGAATGTAGTATAATATCTCAATATATTAGATAAATCTATCTCTAACCTTAGACCAGAAGTTCTGACTATGAAAAGTAAGTTTTCTTATTGTTTTATCAGAAAGTTTAAATTTAACTTCTGTCACATTATCATATTTAAACTGTCTCCCATCAACGATAATTAAGACGCTATTCTCATCCCTGTATTCAGGGTTTATTTTAATAGACATTCCATCAGGTATAATAGCGCTATTCTGTAAAGATCTATAGGCCTTCGAATTTATTGGACAGAGGGGCGTTAACTGCAAGGTTTTTAGGGTTGGATATACTATACTTCCTCCTGACGAGAGGTTATAGGCAGTACTTCCACTAGGAGTAGATACTATTAATCCATCTCCGCTAAAGCATTCTAGGAGCTTATCATCTATAGAAACATTAAGATGTATTACTTTTGATTCTATGTCTTTTATAACTATTTCGTTCACACCTATAAGTTTTATACAATTAGATCTTGTACATACATGGGACTCAACTAGATATATGTCCTCAATATTGTAATTTCCATTTGAATAATTATCTACAAACATATTAATATTCTCTGGATTAATTTCATGAAAAAAACCTAAATGACCAGTATTAACTCCTACAAAAGGAACATATGGGAAATCATACATGTGTACAGCCCTTAAAAATGCACCGTCTCCACCTATACATATATTCAGATCTGCATTATAGTCGAAATTATTAGAGATAATATACCCATGCTCTCTTAACTTGCTGACTAAAAGGTCAGATGTTTCTTTTGAAAGAGTGTTATCATTATGTATAATATTAATTATTTTAGTTTTTTGCGACATGTTACTCAAGGCATTCCCTCCAAATCCTATTTGCAAAAATAGCAGGAATTATATAGTATATGTTTATTATACACTAATTATATTAAATATAAAACGGAGGAAGTACATGAAAGAAAGTGAAAATGTAATAATATTTAATATTAAGGAATCAGGCATGACAATAGAAGAGGCCCTAAAGCAAGATTATGGCATATCTGGTAGACTATTCAGAAGACTTCAGAAAGATAAGCAGCTATATTTAAATGGAAAAGCTTCAAAGGGCAATGTGTCAGTGAAAAAGGGTGATAAAATAGCAATGCTTATGAATGATGAGGTAGAGACAAGCATACCAGTAGATATTCCTTTAGACATAGTTTATGAAGATTATGATTTGCTAGTTTTAAATAAACAGCCTAATGTAGTAGTACATCCTACTAAAAGCCATCAAGATGATACCATTGCAAATGGTGTGGCTTTTTATTTTAATACAAAGAAAATAAATAAAAAGGTAAGATTAGTTAATAGACTAGACATGGGAACCTCGGGGATATTAGTAATTGCCAAAAACTCCTTTACACATCAGCAAATGTCAAAGCAAATGGAAGAAGGTATTATAGAGAAAAAATATCAAGCCATAGTTGCTGGAATAGTGGGAAAAGATGAGGATATAATCAATTTGCCTATAGGCAAAGTAGAAGATGAACCAATGATAAGATCAGTAACAGATAGTGGGCAAGATGCCATAACAAAATATAAGGTCATAAAAAGACTTAACAAGGCTACCTTACTTGAGGTTGAAATTGAAACAGGAAGAACTCATCAAATAAGGGTACATATGAAGCATATAGGTCATGCAATAATTGGAGATCATTTATATAATGAACAAAGTGAATTAATAAATAGACAAGCATTACATGCATTTAGTTATAAATTTATTCATCCTAGAACAGGGGAACCAAAAGAGATAATTGCTAATATGCCAAAAGATATGGAGGATTTACTTATAAAACTTTAGCCACATAAGCAAATTGCAGTGAAATTATAATTTCACTGCAATTTGCTTTTAATAGTCATATCAAATATTCTCTACTTATTAGCAACCTCTTCCCCAGTATCCACAAAAAATCAATACTAGAAGCAAAAAGAAAAACAATAGAGTATCGCCGTCAAAGACCCCTCCAACTCCAAGATTATTTCCCATTAGAAAACCCCCTCATATAATTTGCAACCAAATTATTGCTTAATATAATATATTAACCATCTGTTTTTTTGTTACAAAAAAAGAAAAAGGACTTTGCTTACGGGGGCAGTGGAGATAAATAAGCAAAGCCCAATTAACTATACTCATTATAATTTTTACCATATTTATTAAAGTTAAACATATTTTTTGTTTTTTTTAAAATTTTATGAAAAAAGATATATATTTTGGGAATAATAAACCATGAGGTGATTTAATGTTAAACAGAATTAGAGAAACAAGAACTAGGAATGAAGATGGAGTATATACACTAACCTTAGAAATACCAGAAAAAGAATTTTTCCTCGTCTATAATGATGTAGATAATGAGTCTGCAAATGATCTTTTAAAACAGTTTCTAGTCTTTAGGCAAGATGATGCAAGGTTAGCAACTGTTGACATTAATCATGATAAAAAAAATCATTTGATTAATGTTATAAGTGAATTGAATTATCTAGGAAATGACCACACTGATTATCCATATAATTGAGCAGGATAAAGACAAAAATGGTTAGGGACAGGCCGAAATATATCGGAATGTCCCTAAGGTAAAAAGGTACTTACTGTTTTTCAGTTTCTTCTGATACAGATTTCCCTTCCTTTGAATTTAAAACATTAAGTAGTTCAAGAATTTTAAACATATCACCTAATTTTTCGCTATTTATTCCTTGGTCATTACTCAATGCAGGCTTTATGGCATCAACAATATTGTTCATTTGATTAGACTTGCTTTCCTTATTTTCTAACATAGGTTTTATTGCATTTACCATACTATTAAACTGACTAATTTTATTTTCATCATTTCCTAAGAGTGGCTTAAAGATATTCAGCATATCTTCTATTTGAATTTGCTTATTGGAACTATCTTGCACAGGTTCAGTTTTAGTTGGTTGACTTGATATTTTATCTGCTTTATTATTCATATTACCTAAGCTTGATATGGTATCAATTAATGACTTATATCTATCAAAGTTCAATGCAACATCAATAATTGGTTTTATCGAATTTAGCCTTTCGTCCTTAGATTCTTCCTTTATAGTTGATAGTATGCCATTTATCTTTTCCTTATTAGTTAAATTATCATAAGTAATTATAGGAGCATAGGATTTATTAGTGGTTACAACTTCCATGAGTCCAAGTATTGTAGTTATCTTTTCTATATAGAAAACTATTGTGTTTAAAGGTTCCACAACATTCTCAGGCATATAAGGACCAATTTTCTTTATAACATCCAATTTTTCATTTGCACTTTTAGTATTAAGGGAGGCTAAAAAATTACTTCCTAAGTCTAATAAGGCAGATACATTATTATTTTTTCTTTCAGAACCATTTAAAAAGTTACTTATTAAGAGCACCAAAGGTATGAGAAAAATCAGCTTATTAATATGTAAATTTGATTTTTCAGAAGAATTTTGGCTTGAAGAGATCGCAACTACTTCATTCAATTCCATGCCTCCTCAGATTAAATTTAAAAATAGTATTTATAGTTATAATATGTGAAAGGACTGTTTCTGTTACAATAAAAATATTTAATTTTCTAGTAATATGACAGGCATCTGTTCACATAAACTTATATATAATTTAATGAGGAGGAGTATAAATGGAAGACAATAAAAGTATTAATGAAGTAATTGAGCAATTAAAAGAGAAGATAGATCCCACACAGGAACAACTTGAAACGGTTAAACAATTTGCAGAGCAGTACTCAAACAAATCAGGTGATGAAATTTTCTTTGAGATCATTAAATTGAATAAAAAGCTTTCAGAAGACATGGGAAATGAAGAGTTTATGTCGAAGCTAAGCCAATTAGAAGCATTAAAACCATTGCTTAGTGAAGAGCAAAATGAGAATCTTGATAGACTTATTAAGATCCTAAAAGCTAGTCAATAGTTAAAAAAAATAAACATGCAAAAAACATAGAAGGGTTTCTCCCTTCTATGTTTTTTTGGAAAGCGTAACTCTTTTGCATAGACATAAATAAAGCATTATGTTATAATTAACATACATTATGTAAACTAGAAAGGGGACAAGAATGAAGCTGTTAAAGAACAAAAGAAACCTAATCATACTAATTGGCATCATAGCCATAGTAATAGTATCTGCAATTGTTTTCTTAAGCAGCAGACAAGAAGTCGCTAAGACATCATATATAGACTTCAGTAAACATCTAGAAGAGGGAAATATAAAATCTGTTAATCTAACAGTAGAAGCAGAAATAACAGGTGAATTTATGGACGGAGAACTGTTTAGAACAGATAATCCAAGAACAGAGGGATTCAAAGAAAAACTTCTTAGTTTAGGTGTAGATGTTAAGGAAACAGATGGTAGTACAACTATTGAAGATATATTGACTGTGATTATTGTATTGTCAGCTTTTAGCGGGTTGTTTTACCTAGTTAGCAAAAATCCAAATAAAATGGCTCAAAAAGAAATGGCCCAAATGTCTGATATAGATGGTGATGTAGAAAACTCTACAGCTATAACATTTGATGATGTGGCTGGGAACGATGAGGTAAAAGAAAGCCTTAAAGAAATGGTGGATTTCATTAGGGAACCTGAAAAATATGAGAGATATGGTGCTAGAATGCCTAGAGGTGTAATGCTTTATGGCCCTCCAGGAACAGGTAAGACATTACTTGCAAAGGCGCTAGCAGGAGAAGCAAAAGTACCTTTCTTTGCAGTAACTGGTTCAGATTTCATACAAGTTTATGCTGGACTTGGGGCAAGTAGAATAAGAAGTTTATTCAAGAAAGCTAGAACTGTAGGTAAATGTGTAATATTTATAGATGAAATTGATGCCTTAGGTAAAAAAAGAAGGGGTAGTGCATCAAACGGTTCATCTGATGAAAGTGATAGAACACTTAATGCATTACTAACTGAAATGTCAGGCTTCAAAGAAAATCAGGGAATTATTGTGGTGGCTGCAACTAATAGAATAGATACTCTAGACGATGCTTTACTACGACCAGGAAGATTTGATAGACAGTTAGAAGTAGGTTTGCCTGATATTAATGCAAGATATAGAATATTAGAACTTCATAGTAAAAACAAGCCTATAAGTAAGCAAGTAGATTTGAAAAAAATTGCTTATCAAACAGTTTATTTTAGCGGTGCTAAACTAGAAAGCCTAATGAACGAATCAGCCATGTTAGCAGCAAGATATAATGATAATGATATAAACATGAACCACATAGATAAAGCATTTTATACAGTAATAGCTGGAGAAGAAAAGAAAGATAGGAGCTATATCTCTATTGAAGAGAAAAAAGTGACAGCTTTCCATGAAGCAGGTCATGCTTTAGTTACAAAGCTAACTTCTCCGCTTAACAGGGTAACTAAGATTAGCATCATCCCAAGTACAAAGGGTGCAGGAGGATTTAGTATGAATATACCTCCAGATAAGCTATATCAATCTAAAGAGGATATACTAACTCATATTATGGTTGCATTAGGTGGTAGAGCGGCAGAAGAAATAATGTTTGGTAAGGATAAAATAACTACTGGAGCATTAAATGATCTTCAAAAAGCGACTAATATGGTAGTTTCACTAATAGCTAGATATGGAATGGATGACAGTTCAGGGCTACTAAACTTCGAGGTTTTATTAGGAGATAGCATAGGTAGTAATCCCTATGTAGTTGAACGAGCAAAAAAATTAATAGAAGAGCTTTATACAAAAACATTGAATCTAATAAAAGAAAATACTAAAAAGCTAGAAAACATTTCAGAAAGACTATTGATAAATGAAACCATGGATGAAGAAGAACTTGATTCTATTATAAATAGTGTAGCTTAAGGTCTGCTTAGATAAACAGATAATAAATCAAATAGTTTAAGAAAAAAATTAATAAATTTTTATTGTATGGTTATTCTAAATATTAGAAAGAATTTCAAATTTATTTAGGTTTAAAAAATGTGTGATATATAGTATAATAGAAATATAAAGAGTTTCCTGAGATGTGCGATAGTCTATGGTAATTCAACCGACATAATTTTTACGGGAGTCCAAGTTCATTAATTAATGATATGCCTGTTTAAACTGGACATCAAATGTTAATGGCAAGACACCCACCTGCAGAGATGCGGGTATGAATTAGCTAGACAGTCGGCATAATGGGAGCATAAAATCCTTAAGTAACTACTTATGGATTTTATGTTTTTTTGCATAATATAGGGATAGATCTATTGTATAGGAAATTATTTTTTTAGGAAATCTTACAATATGGATAGGTATAGATATATTATGTAGGCAAAGTTAAGATTGAAGATAAGAAGACCTATAGAGGACACAGATAGAGGGTTATAGAAAACAGGAGACTTGATAAAAAATAGATTATATTACCACCTAAATCATAAAAAACCAGGCAATATTACTATTATTTTTGTAAACACTAAATATGCTGCTTTAGGTGGTATACTAAAACTGAAAGGAGAGATTATATGGAATACACCAAGCTAAAAAGAGTTTTTGTTACCAGCTTGTTGTCAGGAAGTATAATACTATCAGCAGGTACAGTAGCAGCTAATGTCAGCACTTACAAAAACGCTACTTTTGTTGTACAACATGATGTGGAACTAGATAAAGACAATATGAAATTAAATCAAGAGGAAGCGTTGAAGCCTAAAGGGTTTAAATATGAAGAAAGGTTCTCTAAGGCTTTAGATACCCTTGTAGAAAGGGGAACTATAACAAAAGAAAAAGTTGAGGAAATTAATAGCTATCTAAAAAAGCATAAAGAAGAAAAAAAGGAATTCCATGACAAAATGAAAGGCATGTCACAAGATGATAGAAGAGAATACTTCAAGAACAGTAAAAGAGAAAGAAAAAGTATTATTGAAAAAATGGTAGAAGACGGAGTTATTACAGAAAAACAGGGTATTGAACTTAGGAAAGCCTTAAAAGAGAACAAGAAAAAATCAAATAAATAGTCAAGTCTTAAAAAGTTTTACTCTTAGCTCAAAAAAATAGAGCTAAGAGTTTTTTTGTCTTCCATAAGGACTAGTCCTTCTTCACTAGATTTGTAATAAACCCAGTCAATTTTGTCTGATTGATCAAGAAAGCTAATTTTATCATATTATTTTCCTCGTTTACGTCTTCAAGCTAAGTATAAATTCAAACAAGTGTTTACATTTATACTTTTAATAGTATAATAGTATTACGCTAAGTTTTTGTGGAAAATAATTGTAGTACCAAATGAAGATAGTAATTAGGTAACTATATGTAAGGAGTAGAGTAGATGAATAAATATATTGAGTTTAAAGATGTGAAGAAAATTTATCAAATGGGAGAAGTAAAGACTGAAGCCTTAAGAGGCGCAGATTTTACCATAAATAAAGGAGAATTTGTTATTATAGCTGGTGCTAGTGGGGCAGGTAAAAGTACAACATTAAATATTTTGGGCGGAATGGATACAGTAAGCTCAGGCAAGGTAATGGTTGATGACAAGGAGGTAAGTAGATTTTCTAAGAAAGAGCTTATTACATACAGAAGGCATGATGTAGGCTTTGTTTTTCAATTCTACAATTTAGTCCAGAACTTAACAGCCATTGAGAATATAGAGTTAGCAACTCAAATATGTAAGAATCCATTAGATCCAGGACAAGTATTAGATGCAGTAGGTCTAAATGAAAGGAAGAAAAACTTTCCTGCCCAGTTATCCGGAGGAGAGCAGCAAAGGGTGGCAATAGCAAGAGCTTTGGCTAAAAACCCCAAGTTGCTTTTATGTGATGAGCCTACTGGAGCTTTGGACTATAACACAGGAAAATCAATCCTAAAGCTTCTTCAAGATACCTGTCGCCAAATGGGTGTCACAGTAGTTGTTATCACACATAATCTAGCAATAGCACCTATGGGAGACAAGGTTATTAGAGTGAAAAATGGAAGAATTGAAAGTCAAATATTAAATAGCAATCCTATTCCAATAGAAAGGATTGAATGGTAGTGAAAAAAACAGCATTACGAAAAGATACCTTTAAAGACATAAAAAATTCCCTAGGCAGATTTATATCTATTGTAGCCATTATAGCCTTAGGGGTAGCATTTTTTGCAGGAGTAAAGGTTTCTCCAGAGGTTATGGAGTACACTGCTGATAAATATTACGATGATTATAATCTGATGGATTTAAGAATAGTATCTACATTGGGGCTGACTGAAGATGATTTAAATGAAATTAGTAGTATCCCCGGAGTAAAGCATAGCTTTGGAACATATGTAATGGATGCCCTGACACAATATAAGGAAAATGAGTTTGTAATTAGAATGCATGGATTTTCATCAGAGGATCAGATAAATGGAATGAGATTATTAGAGGGAAGGTTACCTGAAAAGCCCGATGAATGCTTAGTTGAGTTTGGTAAGGAGGTCTCTTTAAGCCTACCTATTGGTTCAAAGCTTAAACTTTATTCTGGAAAAGAAGAGCCTATATCTGACAACCTAGAAAACACTGAATTTACAGTAGTAGGGGCAGTACAAACTCCATATTATCTATCCTTTGAGAAAGGAAACAGTGATATTGGAAGCGGAAAAGTAAGAGATTTCATTATGATTCCTCAGGAAAACTTTAAGCTTGATGTATATACAGATATTTATGTAACTGTGGATGGCGCTAAGGAATTGAACTCTTATAAGGATGAGTATTTTGACTTAGTCAGTGTTGTAGAAGATAGAATAAAGGATATTTCCAAAAATAGAGAAGACATTAGATATGAGAGTATTTTCAAAGAAGCACAAGGTGAAATAGACAAGGGTAAAAATGAATATTTTGAGGAAAAAGCTAAGGCTGATGAGAAATTAAATGAAGCAGCAAAGGAAATTGAAGATGCAAAAAAAGAATTAGCAGAAGGAGAGAAAGAGTTAAATGATAGTGAAAAGGCTTTTATTTCAGCTATTAGTGAAGGAAAAGAAAAGCTTGCAGATGTAGAAGAAGATCTGATTAAAGGTGAAGAGGAATATGAAAAGGGTTTAAAAATATTCAATGAAAGCAAAATTATAGGGAATGAAGCTTTTATAAAAGCTGAAGAGGAAATGAAACAGGGTGATGAGAGTAGAGCCTTGCTAGAAGAAAATATTTCACAGATTAAAGCAGTATTAGAGAATCCTTTATTACCTAAAGAAGAAAGAGAAAAACTGACTGTAGATGTGAGAACAGCCGAAGGTATTCTAGAAAAAACAAGAGAGGCAGTAGAAAGTGGCAAGAGAGAATTAGAGGCGCAGAAATTTGAGCTAGTAAAGGCAGAAGAAGAGCTTAATAAAAACAAGGTCATACTCACTGCCTCAAGAGAAAAGCTAGAAGCAGAAAAGCTTAATTTGATAGATAAAGAAAGAGAAGGTCTTCTTGAAATAGAAAATGCCAGAGAAGAGCTGGAAAAGGGAAAACAGGATCTAGTAGAAGGAGAAGAGGAATATATTAATGCTAAGGAAAAAGCAGAAAAGGAATTAAAGGACGCATGGGAGAAGATCCAAGACGGAGAAAGAGAACTAAATAAGATAGAAAAGGCTAAATGGTACGTATTAGATAGGAATAGCCATTATTCATATGTAGATTACGGTGGTGCTGCTGACAGAATAGATGCAATTTCTAGAGTTTTTCCAGTTTTCTTTGCTTTAGTTGCTGCTCTAGTGTGCCTAACCACTATGACCAGAATGGTAGATGAACAAAGAGTAAATATAGGAACATTAAAAGCATTAGGCTACAGTAATGGAGACATTGCTTTTAAGTATATCTTTTATGCCATGACAGCTACTATTTTAGGATGCATTATTGGAATTGCCATAGGATACATTATCTTTCCAATTGTTATATTTAACGCTTATGGGATAATGTATTTATTGCCTCCAGTAGAGCTTAAGTTTAATGTTTTCTTAGCCCTTTCAGTGTCATTAGGAGCCATAGGCTTAACAACTATAACATCATTTTTTGCCTGCAACAATGAATTAAAGGAAGACCCAGCTGCATTAATGAGACCAAGAGCTCCTAAGGTAGGGAAGAGAATACTTCTTGAAAGGATACCTCTTATATGGAATAAATTTAACTTTACTTATAAGGTTACAATAAGAAATATATTTAGATATAAAAGAAGATTTTTTATGACTGTATTTGGAATAGCAGGCTGTACTGCCTTAATGCTAACAGCCTTCGGAATAAGAGATTCGATTAGGACTGTTGTAGACAGACAATTTGGAACATTATTTGCTTATGATATAACAGTGGGACTAGAGCCTGAAGGTGAGAAGTACCTTAATGAAAATAAGCATATCGAAGACTATGAGCTAATTTTAAGTGAAAGTGGAACCCTTTCTCTAGATAATATTAATAAGGATATTTCCATAATTGTTCCACGTAATTCGAACAATATAGATCATTTTATACGGCTGCAAGATCGCAAGGATGAGAAAAAGATTCATATACCTAAAAAAGGTTTAGTTATCACAGAGCAAGTTGGTAAAAGTTTAGGTGTAAATATTGGAGATGAATTAACTATAAAGAGCGGTGAAGATAAGGGCAAAGTAGAGGTTACTGGAATTACTGAAAACTATACCTTTAACTATGCATATTTGTCTCCAGATTATTATGAAGAGATTTTTGGTAGAGAAGTAGAATTTAATCAGGCAATAGGCACCTTGAATAACACTTCTAAAGAATTTCAGGACTCTCTATCAAAGGATTTAATTAAGAAGGACAGAATATCCAGTGTAAGCTTTAATACAGGCATCAGAGAAAACTTTGAAGATACTATTAATAGCTTAAGCTATGTGGTTTTAGTTATGATTATATCTGCAGGTGCCTTGGCATTTGTAGTCTTATATAATCTGACTAATGTCAATATAAGCGAGAGAATTAGAGAGATTGCAACTATAAAGGTCTTAGGCTTTTATGATAAGGAAGTATCAGCATATGTTTATAGGGAGAATACTATATTAACCCTAATAGGGACCGCGGTAGGACTTGTTATTGGTATATTCCTGCACAGATTTATTATGGTGACAGTAGAAATGGAAAACATAATGTTTGGATTAAAGCTAGAGCCATTAAGTTATGGATATTCTATAGCTTTGACATTAGTCTTTGCGATTATCGTAAACTTTGTCATGTATTATAAGCTTAGAAATGTCGAAATGGTAGAATCTTTAAAATCTATAGATTAAAGAAGGAGCACAAGGATGAACTCAATTAGGGCATATCCTTGTGCTTTATATTTTGATGGATAAGTAAAAACTGTATATCTTGTATTCACTTATTAGAGCTAAATAGTTTTCTTGTAAGAGATGGAGGAAGAGCCTTTGTAATGATTAGAAGTGCAATATAGACAAATAATCCTAAACCAAGACTTACTATCAATATTACGATACTTTTTATGTTTATGCCCAATAGATAAGTGTAGACAAGGAGTATTGATATTGTAGAGCAAAGGGATGCAAACATTGGTTTAATTGCAAAATCCATCAAGCTTATATTTATGCTTATGACTTTATTTAATCCTATGAAATTAAGTGTCGAGGTAATAAAGCTTGAGGCAATAAAGCCAATAAAGAAACCATTTATCCCATAAGAGGGATTACCTACTAAAAATAGTGTAGCTCCTAGTTGAAAACATGCACCTATTAACCCATTTATAGTTGCAGTAACTTGCTTACCTAGACCATTTAGTATTCCAGATAAGGTGCTTTGAAGCGACATAAATACAGTACTAAAGCCTAGGATGCTTATATATCTTCCAACATCAGCATCGTTATATAAAGCCATAGCTATTGGCTTTGAAAATAGGACATATATAACAGTCAAAGGAATAGAAATCAACAGGGCGATTCTTAAACAAAGTGAGATATCGTTCTTCATACTAGCAAAACGCTTTTTCTCAAGGCCCTCTGATAGATTAGGTATGATATTAATCACTAAGGCGGATGTAACAGTAAAAGGCAAAAATAATATTGGCATTGACATTCCCATTACCTTTCCAAATATAGCAACTGCTTCTTGTGAAGTATATCCTGCTTCAGCTAGCTTTTGTGGTATTAGTACGGCATTTGCAAGCTGCATTATCATGCCTATTAGTCTTGATATTGTAATGGGTGCTGCTATATAAAATATTTTAGATAAAAGGGACATATAGCTTTGACTTTTCATAGGTAGATATATCTGTGATTTAGAATACTTCCAGTAATGAAATACCAGCCATAAAAGTCCGAAGATTTCTCCAACACTTATTCCTACGACTGCAATTATTGCTCCAAGCCTAGGTCCTATTGGTTGAAAATAGCGAACAGTAGCTAAAACAAAAATTATCCTTGAAAGTTGCTCCAGTATTTGAGCTATACCAGGAGGACTTACCTTTTTTAGCCCGTAAAAATATCCTCTAATTACTGATGCTATAGAGATTATCATTATAGCTGGTGATAACATTATTATTAAATAATATATATCATCGTTTTTTAAAATATTAGTACAGATAAATTGTCTAAATAAAACAATGATAACAATAAAAACAGAAGAAAGAGAAAAAGCAAGGAATAGCGCACTTCTTAAGACTTTTTTACAACCCAAGTCATCTCTTAAAGCCTTTTGTGCTGCTACTAATTTAGAAACGGCTATAGGGATTCCTGCTGTAGTGAAAGTAATAAAAAACATTAAAACAGGTGAAGCAATTTGAAATAGTCCAATACCTTCAGCACCAATTTGCCTAGATAAAATTATCTTATAAGTAAAACCTATGAACCGAACTATGAAATTAACCGCTGCAAGTATCATAGCACCATATATAAAACTAGACTTACGCAATTTCAAAATATCACCTCAAAATAATATAGAGTTATAATAATGTATATTCCTTTGAGATTGTAATATTACGAATAGAAAAAGCCCACTTGCAAGCTTTACAATAGAAAAAATAAATGAATGAGAGTCAGAGAAAATGAACTAATAAAGAAATATAGAATCCAGATAAGGGAAGTTGTTACTTCTTAGGGATATTAAGTAAATATATTGTAAATCTTTCTTTATAGTGATAAAATTTAATCAATTAAAGAAATGGCAATGGGTATTAGAGTGTACTGAAAGGGATCGGAATGTTTTACTGTAATAATATATTTTTTTGGGGAGGAAAGATAATGGAAAAAATTGAGGGTGGTAGAAGTATAAAAAGGTTGCCTTTAATTGTGATGGTTTTAATGGCAATCGTATCATTTACAAACTTATTCGGTGTTAAGATAGCTGGCGTGCCTTTTTCCAAAATCAGTTGAATAAGTCCTTATCTATTATACCTACACTACTTATTTCATCCTTGCTATTTGCTTTTGGACATATAAATCAGGGGAATGCTACCATAGTAGCATATGATATCTTTTTTGTTTTTATAAATAGTATTTTATATGGAGTAATATTCTATAAGTCAAAGAATGCATGGGTTAGTGCAATATCACATTTTGCTGCAAATCTATTTAGCATTATTGTCTTAGTATTTATCTAAGAGATTAATAGTCTCATAAAGTTAAGATATTAATTATATTCAACATTTACTAATTTTATATGACTTCAGATTAAGGATTGAGAATCCTGGGTTTGAAGTCTTTTTTAGTTTAATTATTCACATTTCGGACAATGTGACAAAAATTTAACAATAAAAACATGGAATTATGTCTAATTATTTAAAAAATAAATTATGAAAGAACAACAGGTGGCAACTTGCAAAAAAGAATTATATACGAATGTATAATTATTTACAAACAATTGTATTCATGCCATCTAGTAATTTTATCATATTTAGAATTAAAGTATTTTTTTTTACTACTTGCAAATTTCGATATAGTATTTGTTGGTGAATTAAGATGAAAAAGTAATATCTTTGAAAAACGCACATAATCAAAGATAAACGTAACGAAATGACTAAAAGTAGATGTAAAATTGATTTAATAGTAAATCAGGCATAAATGAGGACATTTTAACTAAATTCAATATTAGGATGCTTTTCAAAACCGTGTTAAGATGTGGATTGGAATCATATTTAAAGATGTTTATAGAGGGAGAGAATGTATCATGAAAAAAAATGTTGTTCTGGGTGTTATAGGAGCAGATTGTCATGCAGTTGGCAACAAAATTCTTGATTATGCTTTTACACAGGCTGGTTTTGAGGTAACAAATATTGGCGTGTTAAGCTCACAGGAGGATTTTATTAATGCGGCTATTGAAACAGGAGCAAGTGCTATTTTAATATCTTCTCTTTATGGTCATGGTGAAATAGATTGTAGAGGACTTAGAGAAAAGTGTGAAGAGTCTGGTCTAAAAAACATATTGCTATATGCTGGAGGCAACCTTGTTGTAGGAAAGCAGGATTGGGAACCAGTTGAAAAAAGATTCAAGGATATGGGATTCAATCGTGTTTATGCACCAGGAACATCTCCAGAGATGGGAATAAAAGATTTAAAACAAGACTTAAGCTTATTATAGAAAATATCATAATAAAAGGTGATAAAATGAATGCAATTTTACTAATCGATTTTGGTAGTACCTATACGAAACTTACAGCTGTTGATATTGACAATGAAGAAATAGTATGTAATAGCAAGGCTTTGACAACAGTAGAAAGTGACATTATGGTTGGGTTTGAAAATGCTTTTAAAATTATGAAAGAAAAGTGTAAGGATAAAGATATAGAGTTTAATGATATGCTTGCATGTAGTAGTGCAGCAGGCGGTTTAAAGATGGTGGCCATTGGCCTAGTGCCAGATCTTACGGCAGAGGCTGCTAAGAGAGCAGCTTTAGGCGCAGGGTCCAGAATATTAGGGGTGTATAGTCATCAGCTTACTTTAAGGGAAATTAGAGATATATTACATAAGAAGCCCGACATAATTTTACTGGCTGGTGGAACCGATGGTGGAGAAAGGGATTGTATTATACACAATGCAAAGATGATTGCAATGAACTTAAAGGATGTTCCTGTAGTAGTAGCTGGTAATAAAAATACTAGCGATGAGATTGAAGAGATTTTTGAAAAGCAGGGTGTATATTACCGTATAGTAGAAAATGTAATGCCAAAGATTAATCTAATTAATGTTGAGCCTGCAAGAGACGCTATAAGAGACATATTTATGAAGAAAATTGTAGAAGCAAAGGGAATGAGCAATGCTGAAAAATTCATAAATGGTATTCTAATGCCAACTCCTGCTGCAGTTTTAAATGCTGCCAAAATTCTTGCAGATGGAACAGACAAGGAGGAAGGCATAGGTGATTTAGTAGTAGTAGATATTGGTGGGGCCACAACAGATATTCATTCTATAGCGGAAGGTGCACCTACAAAAGCAGGTATTATGCTAACAGGTCTACAGGAGCCCTATGTGAAGAGGACTGTAGAAGGTGATTTAGGAATGAGAGTGAGCGCTGAATCTCTTTCTCAAGCTGTGCCAACAAGAAAAATTATGAAATTTGCTCCCAACTTAAAATATGATGTAGCAGAAAGATGCCATTATCTAGCTCAAAATGTTAATGAGGTTCCACATAACTATGATGAGCAAGAATTTGATGAAGCTATTAGCATGGCTGCAACAGATATAGCAATGGAAAGGCATGTTGGAGCCATAGAAGATGTTTACACTCCCATGGGTAAAATATTTGCACAGAAGGGAAAAGACCTAACAGATGTAAAGTATTTAATTGGTACAGGAGGAATACTTGTTTTTTGTGAAAATCCAGAAAAAATATTAAAAGCAGGTTTATTCAATGAAGAAAATCCAAAATACTTAAAACCTGTAAGCCCGAAATTACTTATAGATAAGAATTATACTCTTTCAGTAATGGGTCTAATGGCAGTTAAGTATCCTGATAAAGCAATAAGAATATTAAAGAAAAATCTTTTTAACCTACAATAGGAGGGCAAAAATGGTGCTTAAGAATAAAAAGTGGAGCGAGGCGGAATTCCATAAAAATAGAGAGGAAGTACTAAACCAATGGCCAACAGGCAAGGATGTGGATTTAGAGGAGGCTGTAAACTATTTAAGGAATATACCTGAACATAAAAACTTTTCAGCAAAGCTTAAAAAGGCTAAAAATAAGGGCATTACTTTAGCACAACCTAGAGCAGGTGTTGCATTAGTAGATGAACATATTAAGCTTTTACAATATCTTCAAGATGAAGGCGGAGCGGATTTATTACCAACTACAATTGATAGTTATACAAGATTAAATAGATACAATGAGTGTTTAGTAGGTATAGAAGAAAGCATTAAGACAAATCGTTCCATGTTAAATGGTTTTCCAGTAGTTAATCATGGAGTTGGAAATTGTAGGAAGGTATTAGAATCAGTGAATGCACCTCTTCAAGCTAGGCATGGTACACCAGACTCAAGATTGTTGTCAGAGATAATACATGCAGGCGGCTGGACGTCTAATGAAGGCGGGGGTATATCATATAACATTCCTTATGCTAAAAATGCAAGTCTTGAGAAGTCAATACTTGATTGGCAATATTGTGATAGACTTGCAGGCTTATATGAGGAAATGGGTGTTGAAATTAACAGAGAACCTTTTGGTCCCTTAACAGGAACTTTAGTACCTGCGAGTATGTCAAATTCAGTTGCGATTATTGAGGGACTACTTGCTGCTGAACAAGGTGTAAAAAACATTACTCTAGGCTACGGACAATGTGGAAACCTTGTACAGGACGTGGCTGCTATTAGAGGTCTTACAGAGTTAGCAGAATTATATTTTAGAACTTATGGATACAAGGTAGAATTAACTACAGTATTTCACCAATGGATGGGTGGTTTCCCATCAGATGAATCAAAGGCTTTTGGTGTTATTTCTTGGGGAGCAGCAACTGCAGCTTTATCAGGTGCAACAAAGGTTATTGTTAAAACTCCTCATGAAGCAGTGGGTATTCCAACTATGGAAGCAAATGCACAGGGAATTAAAGCCACAAAGCAAACTCTAAATCTATTAAGAGGTCAAAGACTTCAAATGTCTAAGGAACTTGAATGGGAAATCGAACTGGTAAAAGCAGAAACAAAATGCATATTAGATAAAGTTTTCGAATTAGGCAAAGGAGATTTAGCTTTAGGAGCTGTTAGGGCTTTTGAAGCAGGAGTTTTAGATATTCCATTTGCGCCAAGTAAATACAATGCAGGAAAAATGCTTCCAGCTAGAGATAATAATGGTGCTATTAGATATTTAGAATTTGGGAATATTCCAATGAATAAGGAAATAAAAGATTTTAATAAACAGCTATTAGAAGAAAGAGCAAAATTTGAAGGAAGAGAAGTTAGCTTCCAGATGGTAATTGATGATATATATGCAGTCGGTAAAGGAACACTTGTAGGAAGGCCTGAAAAATAAAAAATATACGGGGGCGTATTTAGGTGAAAATCATTGACATTGTATGTTCAGCAGGAAGAACAGGATTTTATTTTGATGATCAAAGGGCAATAAAAAACGGTGCAGAATCTGATGGTTTTGCATATGTAGGAGAACCTGTAACTGAAGGTTTTACTAAAATTAGACAAGCTGGAGAGTCTATATCAGTAATGTTTATTTTGGAGGATGGACAGGTAGCTCATGGTGATTGTGCTGCGGTTCAATATTCAGGAGCAGGAGGAAGAGATCCATTATTCCTTGCTGATGAATTCATTCCTATTATTGAAAAAAACATTGCTCCAAAAATAATTGGTAGAGATATAATAAGCTTTAGAGAGCTTGCTGAAGAAATAGATCATATGACTATAGAAGGAAAAAGGCTTCATACCGCTATAAGATATGGTATAACACAGGCTATCTTAGATGCTACTGCTAAGGTTAAGAAATGCACTATGGCAGAGGTAATCAAAGATGAATATAATACTAATGTAGAATTAAAAAGAATTCCAATATTTACGCAATCTGGTGATGATAGATATAACAATGTTGATAAAATGATTCTCAAAGGTGCAGATGTAATACCTCATGCATTAATAAACAATGTTGATAAGAAGCTAGGAAGAAATGGAGAGAAGCTTAAAGAATATGTCGCTTGGCTAAAAAATAGGGTAGAAGCCTTAAGAGCTAGGGATGAGGACACTTTCATTCTTCATATTGATGTATATGGGACTATTGGGATTGCCTTTGATAATGACACCGAAAAGATGACCAAGTATCTTGGCGAGCTAGAAAAGATAGCATCACCTTTAAAGCTTAGAATAGAAGGTCCAATAGATGTTGAGAATAGAGAAGGACAAGTTAAAGCACTAAAGGAATTAAGAATGGCACTTAAGGAAAAAGGAATTAATGTTGAATTAGTTGCAGATGAATGGTGTAATACATTTGAAGATATCAAGCTATTTGTAGATGAAGGTGCTGCTGATATGGTCCAAATAAAGACCCCAGACCTTGGAGGAATAAACAATACTGCTGAGGCTATTTTGTACTGCAAAGAAAATGGTATAGGTGCTTACAGTGGAGGAACATGTAATGAAACTGACAGATCAACTCAAGTATGTGTTAATGTGGCTATTGCTTGTGGAGCTGATCAATGTCTAGCAAAACCTGGAATGGGTGTAGATGAAGGATTTATGATTGTCCATAACGAAATGAATAGGGTACTAGCATTAGCTAATAGAAAAAACAGACCCCAATACTAGAAATTTGTATTAAAAATGAGGTAGAGGTGGTAGCTATGAATATTGTAAATCCTGCAAAGGCAGGTACTATGGAATCTAGTGATATATATATTATTGTTAGCCCAAATGAAGGCGGCGGAATTATATTAGATTTAGAGAGCATAGTTATGAAGCAATTTGGAAAGCAAATAGAGGAAGTAATTTTAAAGACTTTGTATAGGTTAAATGTTAAAGATATTCACCTTGTTGCTAAGGATAGAGGTGCTTTGGACTATACAATAAGGGCAAGAGTGGAAGCTGCTATAAAAAGGGCAATATAAGGAGTGATTTTGTGGATAGACCAAGAAGAACCATGCTTTTTATTCCTGGTAACAATCCTAGTATGCTACAGAATGCAGGAATCCTTGGTGCAGATAGTGTCATATTAGATCTAGAGGATGCAGTAAGCATTACTGAAAAGGACTCTGCAAGAATACTTGTTAAAAATGCCATAGAAGCTTTAGATTTTTATGGCACAGAAATAGTTGTAAGAATTAACCCTCTTTCATCTGACTTTGGTATTAAGGATATTGAAGAGATAGCTTTGGTAGAGCCTGATGCGTTAATGGTGACAAAGGCAACAGAGGAAGATGTAAGAAAAGCATGTGAACTACTTACAAAAATTGAGGAAAAAGAAGGTTTTATCCCAAAGAGTATAAAATTATTTCCTTTAATAGAAACAGCTTATGGTCTTGAAAATGTAAAGGAAATAATTAAAGCATCGGATAGAGTAATTGGCATTTTGTTGGGCGCAGAGGATTTAACTGCAGATTTAGAAATAAGAAGAACTGCAGAAGGAAAAGAAATTTTTTATGCAAGAAGCAAGATTGCAGTTACATGTAAAGCTTGTAAAATAGATGCCATAGATACACCTTTTACAGATATAAATGATGGTGAAGGTTTTATTAAGGATATCAATACGGCAAAATCTCTAGGCATGACTGGGAAAGCTGCAATAAATCCAAGACAGATAGACACAATTCATGAAATCTTTGCACCATCTAAAGAGGAAATAAGATATGCAAAAGATGTGATTAAAGCTATGGAAGAAGCCCAGAGTCAAGGTAAGGGTGTATTTTCATTGAATGGAAAGATGGTAGATGCACCAATTATTACAAGAGCAGAGAATGTACTTAAAAAAGCAAGACTTGCTGGCTTAGTATAAGGGGGAAAATACTATGAAGAATATACTTGGAAGAGAAATCCCTGAATACATTCAAGGATATGGTGCTGTTAAGCCTTTTAAAGGAGCCTATAAATCCCTTGGCAATGTGCAAAAAAAATCTGTGAAGCTACATAGTGCTGCTCCAACACAAGAAAAGGTCTTAGGTTCTATTAAAGAAGCCCTTGAGAAATGTAACATCAAGGATGGAGCGACGATTTCCTTTCATCATCATTTAAGAAATGGGGACTATGTACTAAATATGGTTTTAGAAGAAATATATAAGATGGGTATTAAGGATTTAAAGATAGCTGTCAGCTCAGTTTTCCCAATACATGAGCCACTCGTTGATTATATGAGAAATGGGATGGTTACAGGAATATATGCAAATTATATTTCAGGTCCTGTAGCAGAAGCTATCTCAAGAGGAGAGTTAAGAAGCCCTGCTATAATGCATACTCATGGTGGAAGGGCAAGAGCTATTGAATCGGGAGATATTGAAATTGACATAGCTTTTATTGCTGCTCCTACTTGTGATACCTATGGTAATATAAATGGTGTAGATGGAAAATCAGCTTGTGGAGCCTTAGGCTATGCTGTACCAGATGCTCAATATGCTGAAAAAACCATTGCATTAACTGATAATCTTGTACCTTATCCTGCATGTCCAATTGAAATTAGCCAGGAATATACAGATTATGTTGTTCAAGTAGATAGTATTGGAGATATAAAAGGAATTGTATCTGGTACTACAATGATAACCAAGGATCCTGTGGGACTTAAAATAGCTAAAATGACTTCTCAGCTAATAGGAGCATCAGGACTAATAAGAGATGGATTCTCATTCCAGACAGGAGCTGGCGGAACCTCCTTAGCAGTAGCTGCCTACGTGAAGGAATGGATGCAGAGAAATAATATTAAGGGAAGTTTTGCATCTGGTGGAATTACTGGTTATATTGTTAAAATGTTTGAAGAAGGATTATTTGAAACCCTTTTTGATGTACAATGTTTTGATTTACAAGCAGTTGAATCCTATAGAAATAACAAGAAGCATCAAGGAATGTCTGCATCTATGTATGGAAATCCTCATAATAAAGGTGCTGTTGTAAATAATCTTGATGTAATGATTTTAGGAGCGACTGAAATCGACCTAGATTTTAATGTTAATGTTACAACAGGTTCTAGCGGAGTGATTATGGGAGGCTCAGGAGGACACAGTGATACAGCAGCTGGTGCAAAGCTAGCTATTGTAGTTACCCAACTTATTAAAGGAAGACTTTCTATTGTAGTTGATCGAGTTACTACTGTAACAACTCCTGGAGAGACAATAGATGTGGTGGTTACTGAAAGAGGCATAGCTGTAAATCCTTTGAGAAAGGATTTAATAGAGAAGCTAGAAAAAACAGATTTACCTCTTATGTCTATTGAAGAGTTAAAGAATATGGCTGAAAAGATGACAGGAGTTCCAGAAAAAATTGAATTGGATGATAAGATTGTGGCTGTTGTCGAGTATAGAGATGGTACGGTAATAGATGTGGTTAGAAAAATAAGGGAATGATTCTATGCAGAATATTAGAATTGAAAGCATTGATTTGAATACTAATGAAAGATTAAAGGTTGAAGAATTTCTCTCAACCTTTAATCTGCATTTGGATAAAGATGTAGACCATACTATAGTAGCAAAGTATGAAGATGCAATAATAGGTACCTGTTCTTATGCGCAAAAGGTATTGAAGTGCTTTGCAGTAAAGGAAGGTTTCCAGGGTGAGGGTTTAGCTTCTAAGCTTATTACTCAAATAACTAATGAACTCTTTGATAAAGGTGTACATGGTACTTTTATATTTACACAACCAAGGAATACTCCTCTGTTTAAAGGTCTAAATTATAGTGAAGTACAAAGGGTAGATGAAGTTGTTTTACTGGAGGGTGGTATATCCAATATTAAAAGATATATTGAAAAAATGTTTTGCCATAGTGGCTTGGATAAAAAGGAAAAGGTTGCTCTAGTAATGAACTGTAACCCATTTACTTTGGGTCATAGATATTTAATTGAAAGAGCATCTAAGGAAAATGATGAAGTGGTTATATTTATTGTGGAAAATAATCGTTCGCTTTTTCCCTTTGAAATAAGAAAAAATTTAGTTAAAATGGGAACAGAGGATTTAAAAAATATTTTTGTTTTATCTGGTGGAGATTATATTATTTCATCCAACACTTTTCCAACATATTTTTTAAGGCAAGAGGATACAAGAATGAATGCTTATGCAAAATTAGATGCAGAGGTATTTGGCAGATATATAAGCCCTGTTTTCAATATTAAAAAGCGATATGTAGGAAGGGAGCCTTATTGTAAACTTACAAATCAATATAATAGAGCCTTAAAAAACATACTGCCAAGGCATGGTGTAGAGATAGTGGAGATCAATAGATTAAATATAATGAATAAAGCTATTAGTGCCTCAGAGGTTCGAAGACTTATCAAAGTAGGCGATTTCAATACATTAAAGGATATGGTTCCTAAAGTTACTTATGAATTTCTAATGTCAGATGAAGCTAATTCTATTATAGAGAGAGTAAAAAGGAGTGACACACCTCATTGATTAATTATATCCTAGAAGATAGAGAAAAAAGATATAATGAAATACTTGCTATAATAGATAAATATAAAGTGCCTGTCATATGTGGAAAGATTAATTATCCAGGCAATGCTAAGAACACCCCAGAAGCGCAAAAGGCTTTCCAAATTCTCAAGCAGCAATTAGAAAATAGGAGTTATGGGAAGTGTGTATTTAAGAAAATCTTATCTGGAGAAGATGGTAACAGCATATTGATAGCAATTAATTTAGAGCCATTAAAGGCAAAAAAAGTTAGTATAGATATAGAAGTAGCTCATCCCTTAGGGCGTATATTTGATATAGATGTATATGCAGGACTAGGAGAATCTATAGGTAGAGAAAAGTTAGGCTTAGGGCCAAGAAAATGCATAATATGTGGGGAAGATGCTAGAGTATGCATGAGAGCAGGAAGTCATAGTATTGAGGAAGTAGTGAATAAGGTAAATCAATTAATTCGTGATAATATACCACGAGAAGGGAATTAGTTTACTAATGCAAATTGTTACTAAAAAAGACTGTTTTGTCATTCTGAAGAATTAAGTTGGGGGAGAGTAATTTGTCAAAAAGCTTTAAGTTTTGTGAATGTATAAGTGAAATTGCTATTAAATCCATGTTGTTGGAGGTTACCGCTACACCTAAGCCTGGTCTTGTAGATCGGTATAATTCAGGGGCTCACAAAGACATGGATTTTTTTACGTTTATGAAGAGCAGTGCATCTCAAATACATACCTTTTATAATTGCGCATTAGAAGGACTGAAATTTGAAGGTAATGATAAAAAAGAAATATTGAAAATTATTCGTCCAATTGGACTTGCAGGTGAGAGCAAAATGTTTAATGAGACTAAGGGAATCAATACTCACAAAGGATTGATTTTTTCATTAGGCATTATTGCGGCAGCATCAGGATTTAATTATCGAGAAACAAAAGATCATAAGATGACTGCAAAAGATGTTTGTCAACAGGTTATAGAAATTACTGAAGGCATTACAGCTAGAGAGTTAGGTGATGTAAACCATAAAGAAACCTTAACCTATGGCGAAGAATTGTTTAAAAAGCAAAAAGTTAAAGGAATTAGGGGTGAGGTAGAGTCAGGCTTTTCTACCGTTAGAAATCATTCTTTACCTATATTTATAGAGCTTATGAAGGGTAAAGGAAGTCTAAACGATAATCTAATACAGGTTTTACTTCATCTTATGGCAGTTACAGAAGATGTAAATATACTAGGCAGACATGGATTAGAGCAGCTAGAATATGTCAAGTCAGAATCAAAGGCAGCCTTAGCTCTGGGTGGCATGTTTACTGAGAAGGGACAAAAAAAGATTTTTGAACTGGATGAGGAATTTATAGAAAAGAATATTAGCCCAGGTGGGTCAGCAGATCTTTTAGCTGTCACTTTAATGCTTTATTTCTTAAATAATCTTTAGAGAATTTAGTTATTTTATACTGAGCATTTATAAAATGACTCATATAGGAGATAATATATGTAACACAGAGAAAACTGTCTAAAGACCTCTGTGCTTTAATAACTGAATATGGGGTGAAAGAAGGTAATTATTTGGAATTAGTTTGTCCTCTTTGTAACGGAATAGATGAAATGAATATGAGCTGTCAAATGTGTTCTGAGAAGATGAAGGACCATGGACCTATAGTGAACTTTTTTGATGATTATAGCCCCTATTTATCTAACGACATGACACAGCTTGTAGATGGTGTACCACATGACCAATGTGTTCACCTATTTAGCTGTGAGAAATGTAAGCATGATAAGCAGGTAATAGTAAATAGAGTAAGGGTCTAAGACCCCTACTCTATTTTAATAAATTGCTTGTTTCTATTTTTAAATGTAGTGATATACTTAAAACCTAGCTCTCTTAAAAGCTCGACTGCTTCTATATAATTGAATCCAATATGATTTGGGCTGTGTGCATCAGAGCCTATGGTAACAATTTCTCCTCCT